>CACWJQ010000007.1 GCA_902761225.1 uncultured Lachnospiraceae bacterium
GGAACCCTGCCTTTGCAGGGTCCGGTATTTTTTATTATTCCTTGTTCTTGGATGAAGCCTTTCTCTTCAGTACGACCTTGTCGAGATGCCAGATCTCATCGACATACTGCTGAATGGTTCTGTCGGAAGTGAACTTGCCGGAACATGCAACATTCAGTATTGCACTCTTGGCCCATGCCGCCTGATTTCCGTAGTAATCCACTATCCTTGCCCTTGCATCCGAATAGGACTTGAAGTCCTTGAGGATGAAGTATGTATCTGCCTTTGATGTGGACTGGGTATTGAGAAGGCTGTTGTAAAGAGGTCTGAAGAGCTCGGTATCGGATGAATATGTTCCGTTGATCAGCTGCATCAGAACGCGTCTGATATCCGGATCGTTGTTGAAGATCTGCATGGGATCATATCCGCCGTGGTTCTCGAAACCTATGACTTCATCGGAACTCATACCGAAGATGAAGGCGTTCTCTTCTCCTACTTCCTTAACGATCTCAACGTTCGCACCGTCCATGGTTCCGAGGGTCAGGGCACCGTTAAGCATGAACTTCATGTTACCGGTTCCGGATGCCTCCTTGGATGCCGTGGAGATCTGCTCGGATATATCTGATGCTGCGAAGATGAGCTCTGCATTTGATACATTGTAGTTCTCGATGAAGACTATCTTCATGAGTCCCTTTACATCGGGATCATTGTTCACAACATCGGCAACGGAGTTGATGAGCTTGATGGTAAGTTTTGCATTTCTGTATCCTGCAGCGGCCTTCGCACCGAAGATGAATGTTCTGGGTGTGAAGTCCATATCGGGACGATCCTTGATCTCGTTGTAGAGATACATGATGTGAAGGATGTTCATAAGCTGTCTCTTATACTCGTGGAGACGCTTTACCTGTACATCGAAGATGGATCTGGGATCAACCTCGATGCCGTTATGCTCTGAGATGTACTTGGCAAGGCGGACCTTGTTGCGGTACTTGATGTTCATGAACTCCTTCTGTGCCTTCTTGTCGTCGGCATAGATCGCAAGCTCATGGATGTGTGGAAGATCCGTTATCCACTCGTCTCCGATGTGATCGGTGATCCAGTCTGCAAGGAGCGGATTTCCGTGAAGGAGGAATCTTCTCTGGGTGATACCGTTTGTCTTGTTGTTGAACTTCTCGGGGAACATCTCATAGAAGTCCCTGAGTTCCTGCTTCTTAAGGATCTCTGTATGAAGCTCGGCAACACCGTTTACGGAGTATCCGGAAACAATGGCCATATGTGCCATCTTGACCTGTCCGTCATAGATGATAGCCATCTTGCGGATCTTCTCGTTTACATCGACACCGGGCACACCCGAATACTTTGCCTTGACCTGCTCGATAAATCTTCTGTTGATCTCCTCGACGATCTGATAGATCCTGGGAAGGAGTCTGCTGAAGAGCTCAATGGGCCACTTCTCAAGAGCCTCGCTCATGATGGTGTGGTTGGTGTATGCACATGTCTTGGTAGTTACATCCCACGCTTCATCCCATGTAAGTCCGTGATCATCCATCAGCACTCTCATAAGCTCTGCGATGGCAACGGTGGGATGGGTATCGTTGAGCTGGAATGTGACCTTTTCGTGGAACTTTCTGATGTCATCATGTGAACGCATATACTTCTCAACTGCTTCCTGAACGGATGCAGAGATGAAGAAATACTGCTGCTTAAGTCTGAGTTCCTTGCCTGCATAGTGGTTATCATTGGGATACAGGACCTCGACTATATTCCTTGCAAGGTTCTCCTGCTCCACAGATCTCTGATAATCACCCTTGTCAAAAGCATCAAGCTGGAAGCACTCAACAGGCTCTGCGTCCCAGATCCTGAGAGTATTGACGATGCCGTTTCCGTATCCGACAATGGGGATATCGAAGGGGACAGCCCTTACTGACTGATAATCCTTCTGTGTGAAGATACCTCTTCCGTTCTCATCCACATGTACATCAACATATCCGCCGAACTTGATGGTCTTGGCATATTCGGGACGGCGAAGCTCGAAGGGATTGCCGTTTGCAAGCCAGTTATCGGGAACCTCTACCTGATATCCGTCCTTGATCTTCTGCTTGAACATACCGTAACGGTAACGGATCCCGCATCCGTATGCGGGATATCCGAGAGTTGCAAGTGAATCGAGGAAGCATGCGGCAAGTCTTCCGAGACCTCCGTTTCCTAGAGCCGCATCCGGCTCCTGGTCCTCGACTACGTTAAGATCGAGTCCCATCTCATCACAGGCTTCCTGAACTGCCTTGTATGCACGCATATTGATAAGGCTGTTTCCGAGAGCTCTTCCCATGAGGAACTCCATGGACATATAGTAGACCATTTTGGGGTCTTCCTTTTCATATGTCTCCTGGGTCTCGATCCACATATCCATGATCTGGTCCTTGATGGCATATGAAACCGCCTGGAATATCTGCTGGGGGGTCGCCTCCTCCATTGTCTTTCTGAAAAGAGTCTTTACATTGTAATTGACACTTCTCTTGAAAAGTTCCTTGTCGAACTTGTCTCTTTTGGTGGCTCCTGAAGTTTTCAATACTTTCTTCTCCCTTCGAAAAAAATATTTATGAAACGATCATCAGATCCTTTACATATCAGTGTCTCAGATCTTTTCAAGGCTTATTGTAACCTTTTCCCCGTTGATATCCCATTCCTTGGAGAATGCGAAATCTTTGCCGGAAGTGATCTCATCTGCAAGAAGCTTTGTGGAGATCTGCTCCATGTTCTTTTCAACAATGCCTGAAAGCTTCTCATTTCCGTTAAGTGAGATGCGGATGTGGTCCATGACCTCAAATCCGGAATCCTTACGCATTGTCTGAACCTTGGATACAAGCTCTGCGGCAAATCCCTCCTCGATGAGTTCCTCGGTAAGGTTAAGGTCGAGCACAACGGTCATTCCGTGATCTTCGGCTGCCTCGTAACCTTCCTTCCTGGTCATCTCGATAAGAAGATCTTCCCTGGAAAGCTCTACGGAAGTTCCGTTTACATCGAATGTAAGGACTCCATTGCTGTCAAGCTCATCCATTGCGGCATTTCCGTCGACCTCTTTAAGGTACTTCTGAATACCTCCAAGCTGTTTGCCATACTTGGGACCGACAGTCCTGAGCTGGGGCTTGAAGACATAGGTGGTGAACTCTCTTACATCATCGGCAAATGCAACTTCCTTGACATTGAGCTCGTCCCTTACTATATCAATGTAGAACTCATCAAGCTTCTCTTCACTCTTGATATACATCCTGGAGATGGGCTGACGGTTCTTGACCGCTCCCTCGTTACGGCATGCACGTCCGAGTACGACTGCATCCAGTACGGTTTCCATCTTCTCCTCAAGCTCCCTGTCGATGAGCTTATCATCGGCCTTCGGATAATCGCAGAGGTGAATGCTCTCGGGTGCCGAAGGATCGGAGTTTCTTACGATGTTCTGATAAATGCTCTCTGTCATGAAGGGGATCATGGGAGCTGCTGCCTTGGATATGGTAACAAGAGCGGTATAAAGGGTCATATACGCATTTATCTTGTCCTGCTCCATTCCCTTTGCCCAGAATCTCTCACGGCTTCTGCGGACATACCAGTTACTCATCTCATCGACGAACTTCTCGAACGCGGCACCTGCCTCAGGGATCCTGTAGTTCTCCAGATCATCGTCAACTTCCTTCACGCAGCTGTTAAGTCTTGAAAGAAGCCACTTATCCATAACGGAAAGCTTTTCGTAATCAAGGGTATACCTGCCTGCGTCAAAATTATCGATATTTGCATAAAGTACGAAGAATGCATAGGTGTTCCAGAGTGTTCCCAGGAACTTTCTCTGTCCTTCGATGACGGAGCCTTCAGAGAATCTCTTGGGAAGCCAGGGAGCCGCACTTGTATAGAAATACCATCTGATGGCATCTGCGCCGAACTTTCCGAGAGCCTCCATGGGATCCACAACGTTGCCCAGATGCTTGCTCATCTTTCTTCCCTGCTCATCCTGAACAAGGCCGAGAACTATGACATTCTGATAAGGGGACTTGTTGAAAAGAAGGGTTCCTTCAGCCATGAGGGAATAGAACCAGCCTCTTGTCTGGTCAACTGCCTCAGAGATGAATGCAGCCGGGAACTGCTGCTCGAACTTCTCCTTATTTTCAAAAGGATAATGATGCTGTGCAAAAGGCATTGCACCGGAATCAAACCAGCAGTCGATAACCTCGGGAACTCTCTTCATGGAGCCTCCGCAGTCAGGACACTTGCAGGTTATATCATCAATGAACGGTCTGTGGAGCTCAATGGTCTTAGCCCTCTCATCGCCGCTTGCATTGAAAAGTTCTTCTCTTGAACCGATGCAGATCCTCTTTCCGCATTCGCATTCCCAGATATTGAGTGGAGTGCCCCAGTAACGGTTTCTTGAAAGAGCCCAGTCCTGAATGTTCTCAAGCCAGTTACCGAAACGTCCCGTTCCGATGGATTCGGGCATCCAGTGAACTGTATTGTTATTCCTCACAAGATCGTCCTTTACAGCGGTGACCTTGATGTACCAGGACTCGCGCGCATAGTAAAGGAGGGGAGTGTCGCATCTCCAGCAGAAAGGATAATCGTGCTCGAACTTAGGAGCATCGAAAAGCTTGCCGTCCTTATCAAGGTCCTTCAGAACAAGAGGATCGGCATCCTTAACGAACACGCCTTCATAGGGAGTATCAGCCGTCATGTTTCCCTTGCCGTCTACAAACTGTACGAAGGGAAGATCATATTCACGTCCCACACGGGAGTCATCCTCACCGAATGCGGGAGCGATGTGGACGATACCGGTACCGTCTGTCATCGTTACATAGTCATCCTTGACTATGAAATGCGCTTTCTTATGCTGCTTGTCAGCTGCTTTTGCCGCGCCTTCGAAGAGAGGCTCATACTCCATTCTCTCAAGGTCGCTTCCAACGTACTTCTCAAGCACTTCATATGCGGGGGTATCCTCGGTTCCAAGCTTTCCGAGAACGGTGTCACAGAGAGCCTCAGCCAGGATGTAGGTATATCCGTCGGCAGCCTTAACCTTCACATAGGACTCTGAAGGATTAACGCAGAGTGCCACATTGGAAGGAAGGGTCCAGGGAGTGGTGGTCCATGCAAGGAAGTAGAAATCTCCGTCCTTAGCCTTGAAACGTGCTATAGCGGAACGCTCCTTAACTGTCTTGTATCCCTGGGCAACCTCGTGGCTTGAAAGAGGGGTTCCGCATCTGGGGCAGTAAGGAACGATCTTGAATCCCTTGTAGAGGAGTCCCTTGTCCCATATTGTCTTAAGAGCCCACCATTCGGACTCGATATAATTATCATCATAGGTGATATAAGGGTTGTCCATATCAGCCCAGAAGCCGATCTTGCCGGAGAAATCCTCCCACATTCCCTTATACTTCCATACGGATTCCTTACATTTTCCGATAAAGGGTTCAAGTCCGTAGCCCTCGATCTGCTCCTTGCCGTTGATACCGAGAAGCTTCTCAACTTCAAGCTCTACAGGAAGTCCGTGGGTATCCCATCCGGCCTTGCGGGGAACCTGATATCCCTTCATGGTACGGTATCTGGGAATCATGTCCTTAATAGTCCTGGTCTCAACATGGCCGATATGGGGCTTTCCGTTGGCGGTAGGGGGGCCGTCGTAGAATGTATACACGGGACCTTCCTTACGGGAATCTATGCTCTTTTGGAAGATATCATTATCATTCCAGAACTTTTCGACTTCAGCTTCCCTCTGTGTAAAGGAAAGATCAGAACTAACCTGCTTGTACATAATTCCTCCTAAAAACGCTTAATAAACCTCACTTTTGAAGTACTCAAAAGAGAGGTCTTCCTACAAAAGAATATCAAATGCGATTTTAGTGTAAAATAGCGGTATTGTCAACATTAACGGGGGTTTGGATTGTTTTTTGAGCCCCCCAAATATATAATACAAATTGTAAATAGTGACATCTTACTTCGGAGGTCCTCAAAGTGGCAAAGGACAACCCCAGGGAAAAAGAAAAAAAGGTAAAAAGAACCCGAAAGGGTACCATTTCCGGGCATATGTACACACTGGCGATACTGCCCGTTATCCTTTTTGCGCTTGCCGTGATATTCATAGGCATTCCCTTCCTGACGCGTATGATGTACAGATACTCCGAAAAGGAGCTGAAGGACGCCTGCCTGAGCACCGGGCTTCTTATGGAGGCATACTATCCGGGGGATTACAGACTGACCGGCAAGGATTATCTCTATCTGTATAAGGGAGATACCGACATAACGATGGATTATTCCGTTGTGGATACCGTCAGCAATGCCACCGGCCTCGAGATCTCTCTTTTCTATAAGGATACCCGCATCCTCACAACGCTTACGGACGAAAACGGCACCAGAATGGTGGGAACAGGGGCCGCATCCCAGATCTACAAGCTGGTCTATGAGGAAGGTGAAGAGGTATTCTATAACAATACGGTGATATTCGGAAAGCCATACTTCACCTATTACATGCCGCTGACCTCGAGCCACGGCAATATACAGGGCATCATCGCGGCAGCCTGCCCCGTTGAGAAAGTAAACAGGGACATCCGCAACTATATCATCATAATGATAGCGGTGGCGATAGTCCTTGCCGGGCTGATGATAGCGATCGTCATCAAGGTCACAAAGCCCATGACACATTCAATAGAAAGTATTTTCCGCTTTATCAGGGAATCCTCCACCGGAAACGATACCGTCGCACTGGACGAAAGCGTCCTCAGACGCCATGACGAACTGGGGGAGATGGGTGAGAATGTACTCAATCTTCAGCGCTCAATGAGAAACATGATGGAGTCCGACCCTCTTACGGGACTCTTCAACAGGCGCTCGGCCCAGAGAAGGATAGGAACGGTCATCAGCAAGGCCAAAAGCTCCCCCGAGTCCTTCTGTATAAGCATCGGTGATATAGACTTTTTCAAGCATGTAAATGACACCTACGGACATGATGCCGGAGACGATGTTCTTGTAAAGGTTGCAGATATCATCAGAGAGCATATGAGAAGCTGCGGATTTGTGGCAAGATGGGGCGGCGAGGAATTCCTGATGGTATTCGACAGGACCAGCCTTATCGTAGCCGAGAATTCCCTCTGGAATCTTCTGGAGAAGATACGTTCCACCGAGATCCGCTATGACAATTACATCATCAAGGTCACGATGAGTTTCGGTATCAGCGAATGGGATAAGCAGCAGAGTCTTGACTCACTCATAAAGAGTGCGGACGATAAGCTTTATTTTGCCAAGAACAACGGAAGAAACAGGGTTGTGAGCTCCATGGAGGGAGAAGGAGCCGCAGAAAACGGTGAGATCTCCGAAATAGACAGGCTGCTCATGACAATAAACAGCGGAAGTTCATCAGGTCAGGATGAGGGAGAAGTGCATTTTGAGAATCTGTCCGCAGATGAACTCAATGCCATCCTGAGCGGAGATGCGGATGATAACGAAAGCAATGTGAGTGGTCCCTCAGGTGAGCCAATAAGCTTTTCCGAGGATTCATACACCTGATACCTTCATAGGAACATAACAAAGCGGGATCACCTAAGGATCCCGCTTTTCGTATCATCTTAAATGAATATCATATTAAATGGGACATCTTACATATGACACATCACCTTGATGTAATCCTCAGTCTTGTCCCGCATGATCTCAAAGCCCCTGCCCAGTTCCTCGAAGGAAAGCAGATGAGTGATGAAATTCTCAGGGGCTATCCTGCCCTCTTCAAGAGATCTGACGACCAGGTTCCAGTCATCATCCGGGGAATGTCTGTATGATGAATTCCAGGTTCCCGTGACGGTAAACTGCTGCCTCAGTATCTTCCAGTACTCATCCTTTCCAAAGGTCATATCGGATGCGGGATTTCCCACAAGCTGCAGGGCTCCCGATGCACCCAGCACGTTAAGTCCAAGTGATATGGCCGCATTTTTACCTACGCATTCAAAATAGTAATCTGCTCCCTCACCGTCTGTAAGCTCTCTGATTCCGGCTGCCGGATCGTCAGTATTAAAATCAAAATAATGATCTGACGGAATACCGAGTTCCAGACACTTGCTTCTGTGGAATTCCTTATTGCCTATACAGATGATATTGTCATATCCCATTCCCTTAAGATGCATGACCGCAAGCAGACCTATCGTCCCCATTCCGCACACCGCGATCCGGGTAGACCTTTCTTTATCATCAGGAGAAAGAGGAAGTCCGCACTGCCTGATCGCATGCATTGCGACAGCCATGGGCTCCAGCATCGCTGCCTGTTCAAAGGTCACATTCCCGGGAAGCTCTATGAGCGAGGAGGCAGGAACCCTGACATACTCCGCAAAGCCCCCGTCACATCTGGATCCGAGATAGTTGTAGCTCCGGCACATCTCATAATGTCCGCTCCGGCAGGGTGCGCACTTCATGCAGGGGATCAGAGGAAATACTCCGACCCTCTTTCCGGCAAGATCCGAGGGCACATTGCTTCCGGTCTCAGTAACCTCACCGCTGAATTCATGACCGGGGATGAGGGGGTGATGGTAGGCTCCGGTCTTATATATCCTTGGGATATCCGAACCGCAGATACCTGCAGCCCTAACCCGCAGTATAACGCAGTCGTCATCGCTTACGGATGTCTGACCGTTTCGTCCGGCGATACCGTCTCCGTTAAGTTCCGGCTTTTGGGCATCTCTAAGAGCTATATCTCCTATTCCGTTCAGTACATATGCTTTCATAATATTCTCACCGATATCACATTCACCACGCAGTCACTTGCCTGCTATTTCAGCTGTCCGCGCAGTCACTTACCGGATCTCCCGGCCTGTATCTCGTTAAACCTCTCCAGATCCGCAGGTGTGGTGATCTTAAAATTTCTCTCATCGCCGGGGATGCAGGCGATATCCATTCCCGCGATCACTGCAGGCTGCATCGATCCGCTTATATCCAGTATGCGTTCCGGAAGGAGACTTTCCACTGCCTTCAGGTAGGTTCCGAATCTGAAGCCCTCAGGAGCCTGTCCCGCACATACTCTGCTTCTGTCCAGGTTGGCGGTGACTCTTCCGTTTTCAACTTCATAAAGGGTATCCTTTACGGGAAGCACCGGAAGCACTGCTTCACCGGTCTTCAGTGCTTCGGTTATGCCTCTTATAAGCTCGCATGTGATAAGAGGTCTTGCGGCATCATGGATTATGACATGATCGTCAGGTTTCATCACAGGCCTTAACACGTTCATTCCCGACAGAATGGATAACTGTCTGTTTGCACCCGGGTCTGCAAATCCGAGGAACTTCTTTTCATCAGAAAAAAGAGACCGGATAAGGTCTCTGTATTCTGCAGCCGCAACTACGACTATCCCGTCTATATCCGCGGATGATTCGAACACACTTATACAGTATGCGATAACGGGCTTTCCGCCCGCTTCAAGATACTGCTTGGGAATATCACTTCCCATTCTGGTGCCTGTTCCGCCTGAAAGTATTATGGCAGCATTCATTCAAACTCCATATTCCGGATATCGCTTATTGTTTCCGCGTATCCTTTCTTCTTACCAAATAGCAGCGTTGTGCCAAGAACAAAACCGCTCATCCCCATGGGGGCATATGTCCTTATCCTCTCTGCACTGCATGCTCCGTCCCAGATAAGATCAAAATGCATCGTCTTCTGGAGATCCAGCAGCATCTTTATCTTCGTTCCGACATATGGCAGGAACATCTGTCCCGCATTGCCGGGATTGACGCTCATTACAAGAACCTTATCAACTATCCTGAGCAGTTCCAGCACGCTTTCAACACTGGTTCCGGGATTGATGGCTATACCGGGAGTGATACCCGCATCGATCACCTTCTGAAGTGTGGTGGAGGGATGATACTCTGCTTCGGGATGGATATATACTATGTCCCCGGGTCTTAAATGCTGCAGGAACATATTGATATTATTATTGGGATGCTCGATCATCAGATGTACATCGAGAGGCTTGGAGGTAGACTGTGCGATGTATTTCATATCATAAAGACTCATGGCAAAGTTAGGAACATATCTTCCATCCATGATATCTATATGAAAATAGTCCACTCCGGCTGATTCGAGATCCTTAACCTCCTGTCTGAGGTTGCCGAAATCCGCACACATCATTGAAGCATGAACATTGAAATACATAGCCACCTCCGTCAGAGCTGCGCTCTTCAATCGACTTTAGAACTTATAACCGATACTAAAAATATACTCTTACACGGATATTAAAGCAACTTCCCGCATCACTTCAGATCAGTTTGTAATGCTTGAAGGCTCTGTAGATTCCGTCTTCATAAATGGAATCCGTCACATACTCCGCTTCCATCAGAAGCTCCGGATTGCCCTGTCCCATGGCTATGCCGTGAGCCGCAGCCTTTATCATTGCCATATCATTCATCCCGTCGCCCACAGCATATACATTCTCGGGGGGCACATTGTAATACCTTCTTACAGTCTCCATTCCGGTTGCTTTGGAATGTCCCAGCGGAACGAACTCTATAACAACACCGTTATGATTTATATTATCAAGAAAGCCTCCGAGACTTTCCTTAACAGCATCAAAATCGGTCTCGGCGGTGATATCTGCGCTGAACTTATTTACCGGGTCCTTGTCGGTAAGCGAATCAAGCTTTCTTGCTCTTTCGCCAAGCGACTCCCAAAGGGTCTTGGCAAAGGGATCGTCAGGAAAATCCTCAGGATCGAAGAAACAGTACTCGGGCCCCTCAAGCACAACAGGCATGTGCTCTTTGCGAAGAACACGTAAGGATTCCTGTATCTGTTCACTTATCATGAGCTTTTCGTAAATAAGCTCCCCGCCTATCTCTATATGGCACCCGCAGGCAGCCACCACACCGTCCATTCCCAGCTCTTCAAGTGCCTCATACCTGGTATTGGATCTGGATCTGCCTGTATTTATGAACACCTTGTTGCCGCACAGCCTGGCAAGGCGTATCGCATCTTTTGTGCTTTCGGGGATGCGGAGTCTCTCATCCCATATTGTCATATCTATATCCAGAAAAATAAGATTCATCTTCTATTCCTTATTCTGTCTTTTCTTCTTCGGTAATAACGGCCTCATATCCCAGCATATACGGCATCGTGAACATGATCGGGAACGCATATCTTGCGTGCTTCATAAAACAGGGACCCGCCATGCACACCAAAAGTGTTATTAGCTGCATCGGATAAAGATGCAGGTTACTTTTCCTGCGTCTTATCAGGATCAGCATCACCCATGTCCAGAGTCCGGGACTCTGAAGCATTCCGAACACAGAGATACGGTCTATATATCTGTATACGAATACAAGTATCTTATCGGCGCTTTCGAACAATCCCGTCCTTGTAAAATGATCACTGTCCTCTTCATATCTGACAGATGTGTCAGTTTCAGGATCAAACCATCCATATGTGCTTAAGAAGAATGATTCAACATATGTTCCCGGATGTTTGAAGAACATCCTGAACCAGGTTGTAAGATAGGAGCGGACGACCGAAGGATCAGCCTGTATGTCATAATACTGTTTCACCGGATCTGAGATGGTAGGATCATAGCTTTCGACCATATCCCTGTAGTCTCCGAACAGGGTATTGATGGATGAGATCTCCTCTGCGGTCAGTTCACTCTCATACCTTGTAAGATAAAGTGCCGTCTGCTGCATGGGTATCGAGAGCATCTCCTTCAGTCCGTCGGACTGGGCATGAACGGCCGCTTTTATCCCGGAGGACAGTGCCGTGAAAACGCAAAGGGGAACGAGGAGAAATACCATGACCTTTCTCCCGACATTTTTAATTACGCCGGCTGATGTGACACCGCTGTCTTTTCTGCGAAGACCGTATACCGACATGACCAGACCGTTTACGAATACTATTATGCTTCCGTTATTCCTGCACATGCATATCAGGAACGCAGCAAGGCATATTCTGAAGATCTGTGATCTGCTCTTAAGGAACTCTTCTTCATCCTCATAGAATCTGCTCACAAGAACGCAGTACCATATGCACGCCGCAGCAAAGGGAACATCCTTTATCGCGGTTGTGGCAATATTGGAATAGATCGGTGTCAGGACATATATGGCAAGAACGGTAAGCAGCACCGAAATGCGTGCACCCTTTTTCTTAAGAACAGTAACGGTAAGTGAAAGGGCTGCGGCAAGCGCCGATGACTGAAGCAGTATCCATGCAAAGAGCGCAAGGTCATATCCTCCTGTCACTGCCTTGAAGGCTTTGAAAAAGATACCGATGAACACGGTGAGGATGATGGGATGATGTCCGGACCAGGGCATCTCACCGGTATTCTGCATCAGCTGCCCGATAAAGTCAGCATTGTAATTCCCCGGATAATTCAGTATCATCACCGGCATCCATAACGCCATCAGTATGACGAATACATTTCTGAAGACATGGCTGTCAAAAACATTACGGAATATCCCAAAGGATCCGGACATACAGGATACCTTGTCGATACCTGCTTCGATAAAGGCAAAGAGTATCCTGAATATCACGCCGAAACCGATCACTGCAGGGATCGATCTGAGAAAATAGGCTATTGTTCCATACACTCCGGAGAGATCCCCGAAGGCTGCGGCAGATCTTCCCAGGACCACTATCACGCCAAGCAGCATAGGCATGACCCATCCCCTCAGATACTTCGAAAACTTCTTCTCCGTGATATATATGCCGCAGGCACACATAACGGAAGCTGCGATCATATCAAACTGATAATCACCGAGAGTAGAGTATATCCTCGCAATAACAAAATCCTGAGTCACCTCTCCGTATGCCCAAAAAGGTATTGCCTCCGTCATCCTGTATGTCAGAGCAAAGCCTGCAAGCAGTGACGAAAGTATAAAGAATATCCCCTTCCCGGATCCACTGTTTTGTTTTAACGATCTTTCCTTCAAAAGCTTAACCCCACATCATGTAAGAAACTCCGCCGAGGAGACGGACGAAAAACAGCACTCCGCAATATGTATGCCACAGCAGCACACCGCCGCATGCAGCCACATATATCTTCTTTATCATCTGCCGTGTCCGGTTCCTTTTTTCCGGTGAAGATTTCTTTTTCTTACGGGACTTTCCCGTCGCATTTTCTCCGGCACAGAAAGTATCCTTCACATCTTGCATCCACTGTACAAGGGATATTCCGAATATCAGGATTATGGTAAATGCATATCCCCAGCTGAGGTTCGCATCCAGTGCTCTCGCACCGTCTTCACTGAACAGAAAATACTGTATGTATCCGACCGCAGCACACAGCCAGGCAAAGAGCATATATCTGTTCACCGCAAGCTCCTTTACATGCATGGCAAGGATCATAAGCGGAAATGCAATGGATAAGATGCTCACCGGAATAAGATAGCCCGTGTGAGCGGTCATCGCTCTTCCGGGTGCCAGAACTATCCCTCCCGCTTCGCTGTTTCCTGCAAAGAGAGTGCTGTTTTGCAGAAACATTACGATAAACGAAGGTATCACGGATGAAGCAAAAAGGAGCAGTCTTCCAAAAGGAGCCTTTTTACCGATCATATCCATCACGAGAAAGATGAACATTACAGGCGCTGCAGCCAGGAAGAAATTAGGCTTGGCTGCCGTGGTCAGTGTGAATACGACAGTGAAGTATATATATGACTTCAGTGTCAGTTTTTCAGAGATATCCTTCTCAAGCTTCAGGTATATCAGAAGAGTCCACAATCCCATCCACTTCATCATAAGATATGTGGAATTGTGCCATATGGAGGATGTATGCATCCCCATATATCTGCCGTCTGCGAGTCCCTTAATATAACAGGGCATGAATATATTGAGGAAAAGTGCCGCAAGATCCGCCGCGTCGGAACCCATCTTATGCTCTGTGATCTCCATAAGCAGCCTGGATGTAAACAGGACAGAGAGCAGCGCAAACAGTCCGAGTATGACTGGCAGCACCGGCATAAGTCTGAGTCTGTTAAGTCCGATGAGGATAAAGGATATGAGTGAATAGATCAGACCGTCATCTACCGCAAGGCTTATATGTGCGGGAAGATCCGACTCATACACAGACCCTTCCGTCCATCCCATGAATTTCCAGTAAAGGAAGATACATGCTCCTGTGTACAGCGGAACAAGTATTGCGGCGGCTATCCTTATGGCGTTCGGTTTTCTGATACCCTCAGACATAGAAATACCCTCCGAGATAAAGCATCTTAAAGAACGCAACTCCGCATGTAAGGTGTAACAGATATACTCCCCATTCCAGTGCAAGTACCGGGATAGGCTGTTTCTTTCTCACGGTATTTTCCACAAGGAGCATGGTGCCGGAGATAAATACAAACAGTATCCCGTACATATATCCCCATGCAAAATTATTGTGGGTAAACCTGTCTCCTTTTTCGTACAGAAGAAGAAACTCAAGGAAACCTGCCATCATGACTTCCCATGAAAGCCTGAACACTGCATGATCTTTGAACCTCTTAAGATTAAGGAGCATCATAAGTCCCGGGAATGCACATGCAAGCATCACTGCGATAACAATATTGTCAGTGTAAACAAGCCATGCCTTTCCTATTCCAATGCCTATACCGCCTTCGCTTCCGGCATGGGAATCCGAACCGAACACCCCTCCGAACTGCACGATCAGTGTTATGAAGGTGGGAACCGCAGTAAGCAGCAGATTCATAAATCCCTTAAGATTCTTTCCCCGTGACATGATAAGCTTTACGATCATATGGACCGCAGCTGCGGAAACGAGTACAAATGTAAAGCTGGGCTTGGTCAGCGTGGCAAGAAGAAGGAATACCGAAAATGCGATATATTCCTTAACATCAACGTGCTTTTCGTAATAAGTGAGAATGTGTGCAAACAGGAAAAATGCCACTATGGCGAATCCCCTTGCAGCAAGATATGTCTGATTATAATAGGGATTAGCGGAATACACCCCGAGATTCCTGAGAGGAATGCCCGGAATATAGTACCCTTCAGGAGCATACAGCATCGATACGAAAAAGATCGAAAAAGCAACAAGAAGTATAAAGCCTTCATAAGCTGTTCTGTTCTTACTCTTTATGCTGACATGTACAGACAGCTCCTTAAGCATAAAGTATGAAAGGACCACCGGAGAGATCGAATTGAGCACAGTAACAGAGAGTGCCGCTCCCATGTTCACATTGGAAAAAAGTGCAAAAAACTTTCCGAGAAGAAAATACACCGGATACGGAAAATCAAATCCGCTGTCGACACCCTGCATCTCAAGAAGATATGCATCAACATCGGAACCGTACACAAGATAATCCGTATGGAAAGCCTGATTTTTGAACAGCTCGAACAAAAGCAGTGTATAGGAAGCAGTCAGCGCGATAAATGCCATAAGTGTTATGACAGAAACATTAACACCGCAGATATTAAGTCTCCCGGCAGGGGCCACCTTTCCGGATCTCCCCGTACCCTCTTTTAATACAACACTCCTCTTCACGCGACCATTTTCTGATGCTGCTCTGGCCTTCTTTGCTCTTTTCGCAGATCTCTTTCCGCTCATGACATTCTCCGGATCTTCCATGTAAAAACAAAGGTAATTATATCATAAATGCTTTATTCGATGCCCAGCACCTTATAGTCCCTGTCCTCTACTGCTTTTCTGAGCACATCGTCAGCCACTTCCTGCGAGAGAGTAACTATGGCTGTTCCTTTTTCGTGTGAGACCACAGCTTCATTTACACCCTCGATACCTTCGAGAGCCTTCTTTACGCTTGCCTCACAGTGTCCGCACATCATTCCTTCAATACTCATTGTTCTTGTCATAACATTCTCCTTTTTCTCCAACAATTGCCTTTCTCTGTCAAAGTTCCTGAGCTTTCTGTCCCCTGAGGGATCATGGGGTCTGAACAGGTTCAGTCTGAGCGCGTTCATGCATACCGTAAAGCTTGAAAGACTCATTGCCGCGGCACCCAGCATCGGACTCATGGTCACTCCTGCCCCGGTAAGCACTCCGGCTGCTATGGGTATCAGAAGTATATTGTAAATAAATGCCCAGAACAGATTCTCATATATGATCACCAGCGTTCTTCTTGAAAGCCTTATTGCGGCACAGGTATCGGAAAGCGAGGATCTCATAAGCACCACATCAGCAGATTCTATGGCAACATCTGTACCGGAGCCCACTGCCATTCCTATATCCGCCGATACAAGAGCGGGTGCATCGTTGATACCGTCACCAACCATAAGGACCGTGCCCAGTTTTTTCAGCTTCCTGACTATGCTTTCCTTGCCCCCGGGAAGGATTCCTGCTGCTGTTTCATCCACTCCCGCAAGGCGTGCCAGCGCATTTGCTGTAACCTCATTGTCACCGGTGACCATGAGCACTCTGAGCCCCAGGTTCTTAAGTTCTGTGACTGCCTTCACGGAATCGTCCTTAAGAACATCGCATACCGCAATGATCCCGCAGAGCTTTCCGCCTGATGCGAAAAACAGCGGAGTCTTTCCCTCGCGGGACAGTCTTTCAGACTCTGACAGCATGTCCCTGTCCACATCACATTTACTGCCTATGAACAGTGCGTTTCCGCCGCAAACCTGCACCCCGTCAAGTTTGCCTTCAAGTCCGTTACCGGCGTGGGTTGCATAATCATGTATATCACCGTAAGGGATCCCCTCTTCTTCGCAGTACAGAGTTACCGCCCTGCCAAGGGGATGCTCGCTCATCTTCTCAAGAGAAAAGGCGATCCGCAGAAGATCCTCTTTCGCAGATCCCGGTGCAGGCAGCACATCTGTTACGGCAGGTTCTCCCTTAGTGAGAGTTCCCGTCTTATCAAGTACGGCAACAGAGGTTCTTCCCGTCACCTCAAGAGCTTCGGAGCTTTTGAAAAGTATACCGTTCCTGGCGCCGACTCCGCTGGATACCATGATCGCAACGGGAGTTGCAAGGCCCAGTGCACAGGGACAGCTGACCACAAGCACGGTTATGGCCCTTGTCATGGCATAGGGAAGCGGTGCGCCGGTTATGAGCCATATGATGAAGACAACTGCAGCGATAGCGATCACAGAGGGAACAAAAACCGCAGAAACCTTATCGGCTATCCTTGCAATGGGTGCCTTGGTTGAAGACGCATCCCTAACAAGTCTTATTATCTCCGAAAGCGTCGTATCCTCACCGACCCTCTCGGCTTTGCATCTTATGTATCCGGATGAGGATATACAGGCTGCGGACACCTTGTCTCCGGGCTTTTTGTCAACAGGTATGGATTCTCCGGTAAGCGCGGATTCATTGACCGATGCATTTCCGTCCGTGACGATGCCGTCCACCGGTATTGATTCTCCGGCCCTTACAATGAATTCATCTCCCACCCTGACTTCCGCCGCGGGTATCACCTTCTCTGCCCCGTCCCTTACAACCGTGGCTGTCTCCGGTGCGAGCTTCATCAGTTCCTTAAGGGCGTTGGTGGTTCTGCCCTTACTGAAGGATTCAAGCGTCTTGCCGACAGTTATAAGAGTAACGATCATGGCCGCAGATTCAAAATATAGCTCATTCATGAGCTCCATCTGCATATGATGATCTGCAGCTGCCATCCTCATAAATGTGACGATGCTGTATAGATAGGATATTCCCGCTCCCATGGATACAAGCGTATCCATGTTGGGACCGCCATGTATAAGAGAGCGTATTCCGCTTGTAAAAAACTGTCTGTTTATGACCAGTATGACAGCAGAAAGGATCATCTCAATTATCACAAGACCCGTCATGTCATGGTCTGCAGCAAAGGGGGAGGGCCATCCAAGCATCATCACCCCCATACTGAAGTACATCAGTACCGCCAGAAGGCACACCGAGAGGATCAGTCTCTTTACCAGTTTCGGGGTTTCCCTGTCCTTAAGATCATCCTCATTAAACGTACCTTGTTTTTCTCCGTCACTTACAGAAGCATCATATCCTGCTCTTCTTACCGCTTCGATAACATCCGCAGGATCCGCGCTTCCGTAGGCACTCATGGAAGCTGTAAGCAGTGAAACCGAACATGAAGTCACTCCCGGAACTCCGCTTACCGCCTTTTCCACATGTGCCTGACATGCCGCACAGGTCATTCCCGTTACCGAATACCTTACAGGCTGTCCCGGATCAGTTATTATCTTTTCATTTGTATCATTTGCCACGACCGTTACTCTTTTCCACGCAGGTCTCCTGCGAGCACTTTAACATGATCTGCCGTACTATCTTTCATGCGCCTTTACATACTCTCTGTATTTATCGTCCTGAGGAGTATTCTCATCCTCACGGGGCAGCGACCTGAAGAACCTTATCATGAACGGCACAGAGACAGCCGCTGCCATGATATCGGCACACATCTGTGAACACTGGATCCCGGTAAATCCCAGGAAAAGCGGAAGGATGATAAGACACGGAATATAACAGAGTCCCGATCTTAAGGACGAAAGAAAGGATGAGACTCCCGCTTTACCTATGCTCTGAAAGAGCATGTTGGCCACAACGGATACAGGCTGGATCACAACAGCTATGCACATGAACCTCAGGGCGGGAACCCCATAATACAGTACCTGATCCACCGCCTCCGGTTCATCATGAAGGAAGATCCTGATTATCCCTGCACTGTTAATAAAACCTGCCACGGCCAGTACAAGCATTATGATGGTACCGGCTCTCCATGTAACGAAAACAGAACGTCTGAGTCTTCCATATTTTTTCGAGCCGTAATTGAATGCTGAGACCGGCTGGAATCCCTGACCTATACCGATCATGGCACTTGCTATGAACATCAGCACTCTCCCGTCTATGGTCATGGCGGCAATGGCCGGATCATCATAGGGCTTGCTGCAATTATTCAGGGTCGCATTTGAAAGGACTGCAAAGAGCTGTCTTATCAGGCTTGGCAGTCCGGTCTTTATTATCAGAAATGCATCATCCAACAGCTCCTTAACAGGCCGCTTCAGGTATGAAAGCCTGATGGATGATATGGTCTTATGACGCAGGAACATTGACAGCAGTACGAAGAAGCTCACGTATTGTGAGATCATAGTTGAAAGCGCCGCGCCCTTTATCCCGAGCCCGAGTCCGAACATGAGTACAGGATCGAGCAGCATGTTCAGCACACCTCCGGATACAAGTCCGAACATGGCAAAGAAGGCGCGTCCCTCGTAACGCATCACATTATTGAGCACACAGCTTGCACACAGTACGGGAGATGACAGAAGAACATAGAATGCATATGTATGTGCATAAGGGTAAATGGTATCCGTACTCCCCAGCACGTATATGATGGGTCTTAAGAATATCAGTACCAGTGACATGAGGACGAATCCCGTGATCAGTGCTCCCGTCACTCCAACAACAAGTATCCTGTCGGCATCGTCCTTCTTACCTGCGGCAAGCAGCCTTGCTATCTTGGACCCGCTCCCCTGCCCGTACATGAATCCGAAAGCCTGAAAGGTTGCATTGACATTGATAAGGATCCCGATGGCAGCACTTGCGCTGGTCCCCAGTCTGCCCACGAAGTAAGCATCCACAAGATTGTAGATCATGGTTATGAGCATGCTTATGACCGTGGGAACAGCCAGCCTGAAGATAAGTCTTCCGGGAGGTGTCAGGATCATCTTTTTATATTGTCTTGCTTCATCCTCTGTCATCACATTATCTGACGGTTTCCTGTGAACTGTCCGCCATCATTTTTTATTTTGCTCAGCGGATCTTACATCCCTGTACATCCACAGCAGAATATACTTTACATAAAAGCAGATTGTGCTCTTCATCAGCAGATCCACATATCTTATCTGCTCTTCATCCATGTATTTTCCGTAGGATCTGTTCTTCCTGAAATCCGGGAATTCTTCTAGCATCCTTCTTTTAAGCTCGCTTACCACGGTCAGCCTTCTGCCCTTCTTCATCCTCATGTATGAAAAAAGGGTATTGACGAAGTACACAGTGGTGAAGTTGCTTTCTATCTCATCGTGATACTCTTCAAGAAAGCCACGCTTTTTCATCTCGGAAAGCATGAACTCTCCTGCGGTCATCCTGTCCAGACATCTTCTCTCCGTAATAGTGTGAACGGTAGAGGTGTCATGCTGATAATAATAATAAAGCGGTTCGTCGATATATTCGAAATGCCTGTAATGCATTGCCCATATGGGACCTGCAGCATTGTCCTCGTAGAAGATATCCTCCGGAAAAGTCAGATTGTTATCCTTTATAAGCGACGCCCTGTAAACCTTGGTGACCATGCTGGACATATTCTCAAGGAATACTCTCCGCCTGTCATGATCCATCTCTCCGCAGGCTCCCGCAAGATCGTTGCGTGAGATCTGTCCGATATCAAAGGTATGCGCGCTTACCATTGAATAACAGCATCCCACAACATCGGCGTTTTTCTCTTCACCAAGTCCCACAAGTCTTCTGTAATAATCCCGGGAGATCCAGTCATCAGAATCGATAAATCCTATCCATTCTCCCGATGCAAGTTCGATCCCCTTATTCCTTGCACCTCCCTGATGTCTGTTCCTGTCATTCTTCGCAATGACAAAAAGCCCCGGATACTTCTCCTCATATTCTCTGAGAACACGCATGGAATCATCAGTCGAACAGTCATCCACGCAGATTATCTCGTAATCTCCGTCAAAATCCTGAGCGACCAGTGAATCCAGACAAAAATTCAGTTTTCCGTCTCCGGCCATGTTATAGACCGGAACGATTATAGAAAGCTTCATATCAGATCTTCTTGAATTCGGCTTTTATCGTTTCAGCTTTTCTGTGTATCTCGGGTGCTTCATATTTATCCATGAAGTCATTGCCGAGCATGATCTTCTCGTCGGCAAAGTCTATCATCCCAAGCTGTGTATATACTCCCACAACTTTTCTGAAGTGTACACCGTCCATGAGTCCGAACATCTCCATGGGAAGAGTCCTGTCGAACACCCAGTGATCGCTGAATTTTGCTTTATAATCCAGAGTATCCCTGGGGTGCGGCTTGATGAAGATCCTGCCTTCATCCCTGTACATATCAATGATATCCCTGAAGATCTTCTCACGCACATCAAGATCGCACAGAGGCTCAGTCAGAAGCAGGATGCCTCCTCCGTCACTGTTATCGAGAAAGGCCTTAAAACCATCCATGTCCCTTATGAAGGTACTGATAAGGATCTTCCTCGCATCCCCTGTAAGCGAATCCTTCAGCTGCTTTCGGCTTACTTCCTTGTATTTATAGAAATCATCATCTATGACACTCTTGTCATTTACTTCCATGTCGATACAGTACTTGCTGTATCCGTCACGGATAAAGATGAGATTCAGCTTCATGCTCATGAATTTCTTGAGTGCAAAGTGTCCTCTGTTGTCGTAAAGCGCGGCAACGCAGTGACTCAGTGTATTCAGTCCGTCTTCCACTGCATGATATCTTATCCTCTTCCGGTTAAGATACAGGCCTATGGGATCTGCATCGCAGAATACATACACATCATCATATCTGCTGAAATCCACGGGAACATAAGGCTCTTCGAGCTTTGCGAACTTCTTCGTAAAGAGGATCCTGTTATACATATTCTTCAGGATGTTCCCCGTATCCTCCCTGTATCTTGCTAGTTCCGGGAAGAATGTATCCCGCTTTTCATCGAACTCGATGACCTCTGCGAACACTCCGCTCTTCTCGGCTCTTGCCTTGAAGTCCTCGAAATCATTGGACATCCTGCTGAGCACCAAAGCAGCTTTCCCGCGCTCCTCCGCAGGCTTATTCAATTCCTTGAGCATTGTCACGAATACATGATAGTAAGTGTGACATACATATATACTGTTCATCCATACTCCTGGGGCCGTCCGGAAATCCGGCAGGGAGCCCGCCCGTTGTTCTGACCTGCCATTTTCAGCAGGCAGGTATTCTCACATCAGCAGTTCCTTAACCTCCGAGACAGAAGATGCATTCAGCACCTTAAGAGCAAGCTTTTTGCATTCTTCCATATTCAGTTCCCGAAGTGCCTTTTTAATCACGGTAAGTCTTGCAGGATCTGCGCTGAGCGACTTTACTCCAAGTCCCAAAAATACCGGAAGCACGGCAGGATCCGATGCAGCCTCTCCGCAGACAGTCACAGGGATACCGGCTCCCGATGCCTTGTCACAGATTATCCTGATAGCTCTTATAACAGCCGGCTGATATATGCTGCACAGCTCGGTCATGGCAGGATTCCCCCTGTCGGCACACATGATATACTGTGCAAGATCATTGGTACCTATTGAAAAGAAATCAGCTTCCCTTGCTATCTCTCCGGCACACAGGACCGCTGCAGGAGTCTCGATCATGCAGCCTATCTTAATATCCGCAGAATACGGAATCCCCTTGCCTCTGAGAAGTGACTTGCAGCCCTCTGCTATCCTCCTGACACGGATCATCTCATCAGCCGAGGTCACCATTGGTATCAGAATGCTGATATTCCTCTTATATGAAGCTCTCAATATCGCACATATCTGGTGCGAGAATGCTTCCCTGTTCCTGAGGGAGAGCCTTATTCCCCTTACTCCGAGTGCAGGATTCTCCTCGTCAGCTTCCTCATCCCCATCACCGGGCATCTCCTTATCGCCTCCGGCATCAAGAGTTCTGATCACTATCTCTTTCCCGGGAAATCTGTCAGCTATCCGGGCATAGATTTCCGCCTGCTTTTCTTCAGAGGGTGCCTCTCCTCCTTCAATGAACAGGAATTCTGTCCGTACAAGTCCCGCTCCGTCTGAATATACAGCGCCATCCGGTATCCTCTCGGATCCTATGTTACACAGAATACCTATCTCTCTGCCGTCTTCCGTACAGTGTCTTTCATCATCAGCATCCGCAGAGTATGGTTCATCAGAAGATCTTTTCCTCCTCAGGTATTCCTTCTTCTCCTCATCCGTTGGACCTGTCACAACGATCCCTTCACTTCCGTCGACAATGATCTCGGCGCCTTCCGTGTCATCCGCATCAAGATCGACACCGAATACACCGGCGATCCCGAGAGACCTGAGTATGACAGCTATATGTGATGTCTGGGTGCCTCTCTTCATCACCACAGCTTTTATCCCCAGGTTCTTCAGTCCCACAGCTTCTGCCGCGGTCAGCCTGTCGGAATAAATGACATCACCGTCATCACCTGAAGCTTCATATGCCTCAGACACCTCGCCTCCCATGAGTGCCAGTATTCCGTTTTTGACCTCAAGAAGATCCTCTGCCCGTTCAAAAATATACTCATCGTTAACATCATCCAGCATATCTTCATATTTACCGCAGGCAGAAGCAAATGCCTCATCGGCACTCATACCCTTGTCTATAAGCCTTAAGGTCTCATCAGACAGGGCAGGGTCCCTGGCTATCATTATCTGACCGGAAATGATGTCCCTTCCCTCCATACTGGAAGAAGCGGAGGCCAGGGATTTCATTTTCCCTTCATATTCAAGAAGCGCGTCAAAAAAACGCATCCTCTCGTCATCCGCACCGGCCCCGGCCGGCTTTTCCGGTCCGGGCTTTACTGCAGACATCTTGCGAATGCGTCCTATGACTATTCCTTCATTTATGGGAAGTCCCTTATACTTCATTGAGCACCTTCATTATCTCATCATAATCAGGAAGCTTGCCTTCAAATACTGCGGCACTTCCCGCAGCTATGCCAAGCTTCAGTGCGTAATCATAGTCATGTTCGTCGAGAAATCCCTTGATGAAACCGGCAGTCATTGAATCGCCCGCGCCAAAAGCACCAAGTGCCTTTCCGCTTGGAGCCTTGCATTCATGAACATCCCCGTTCTTATCAAGAAGTATCGCTCCGTCAGCCCCCATGGACACGATGACGTTCTCGGCACCTGCCTCTCTCAGCTTCCCGGCCTCTGCGACTATGTCTTCCTTATTCTGCAGCTCTCTTCCTGCAGCCTGGCTCAGCTCCTCAAGATTGGGCTTAATAAGGAAGGGCCTGTACTTAAGAGCTTTCTTAAGCCTGTCACCTGTCATATCCACGATGGTCTTAACTCCTTCGGGGACGGATGAAAGGATCCTGTCCAGCATATTTTCAGGTGCCTTTGTAGGCATGCTGCCCGCAAGCACCAGTATATCGCCGTCTTCGAATCTCTCTATCCTGTCGCAGAGATCGTTAACGGATCCGTCCTCCACAGCAGGGCCCGCCGCATTGAGCTCTGTCTCCTCGTATCCGCGCTCTGCGGCATCCTCATAAGGAACCCTTATCTTCACATTGATGCGGCTCATTCCGTTCTTAAAGGGAAGCATGATAAATCCGGTTCTGATGCCTATGCTCCTGAGAGTTCCCTCGATCTCGTCTCCGGTATTGCCGGCAATAAACCCCAGCGCTCTGGTGGGAACATCAAGATTCTTGAGAACAACCGATACGTTGATACCCTTACCGCCGGCGCGGATCTCCTCACGCTCTGACCTGTTGGTTCCTCCCTTTTTGGGAAAAGCTGCAGGGTACATTACATAGTCAAGTGATGGATTAAGTGTCAGTGTGTAAACCATTTTTATCTCCTTTAAACGTAACAGGCCTTATCATCTGTGAAATGCCTTACGGTTTATACGCGGTTTCAGCATGCTTATGAGAAGAAGAACAGGGAACAGCTCCAGTCTTCCCGTCAGCATGTCAAATATAAGTATTATCTTGGAATATGTCGAAAAGAACCCGTAATTACATGCAGGTCCGACCAGTGAAAGTCCGGGACCTATATTATTGATCGTAGCGGTAACGGCAGTAAATCCGGTGGTAAAATCGTAGTTCTCTATGCTTATCAGAAGCAGTGAAATGAAGAAGATGACGAAGTATATCGATATAAAAACGTTCGTCGATCTTAATACGGATTCCTTGACCGTACTTCCATCCATCCTGAGAACCTTGACCTCCCTGGGATGACGGAGCACTGACAGTTCCTTTTTGAACTGTTTCATGAGAAGGACGATCCTGTATACCTTGATGCCTCCCGCAGTGGATCCTGAACAGCCTCCGATCATCATAAGTATCAGCAGCACCATTCTTGAAAGCTCCGGCCACGCATCGAAGTCCACGGTGGAGTATCCGGTGGTGGTGATGATCGATGCAACCTGGAAAAATGCATGGCGAAGGGATGTTACGGGGCTGTCGAACATCCTGTTTATATTTACCGTTATCAGGATGGTTGAGGCAATTATTATCCCAATGTAATACTTGACTTCTTCAATATGAAAAGCTTCTTTGATCTTTCCGGATATTATGAAGAAATAGAAGGTGTAATTGATCCCGCTGGCAGCCATAAAGAATCCTATTATCAGCTGCTGTGCCGGCGAGTACGCTCCGCATGATGAGTTCAGAAGACCGAAGCCTCCGGTACCCACGCTTCCGAATGTAAGCAGCATGGACGAATAGAGGTCCATCCCGGATATCATAAGCGAAATGATCTCAGCGAGAGTTATCCCGAAATACATACCGTACATGAGTCTCGCACTGTCTCTTACATGGGGGACTATCCTCTCAACAGAAGGACCGGTGGATTCCGCCTTCATAAGATTCATATCGGATGTGCCCAGCATGGGAAGTACCGCCATCATGAACATGAAGACTCCCATACCTCCGACCCAGTGCATGAAGCTTCTCCAGAAAAGACCGGATCTGCTTATTACCTCCACGTCGGAAAGGATCGAGGCTCCCGTTGTGGTAAATCCGGATACTGTCTCAAAAAGGGCATCTATATAATTCGGGATATCCCCGCTCATGACAAAAGGGAGCGCTCCCACAAGGGACAGGACCAGCCAGCAGAGGGCAACTATGATATAGCCTTCCTTAAGGGACAGATTCCTTCCCGGCTTTACGCGTGTCAGCGGAATGCCGAGCACAAGACATATACAGGCTGTGGCAAGATACCACATCCAGTTTCCGTCCGAATAGATTATCGACACGATCATCGGAAGAAGCAGAAACGCGCTCTCAAATACCAGGAGCACTCCGACAATATAGAGTATTATCGAATTCTTTTTCATGGCTATTCGATGATCTCCTTAACATTAACGATATGCGCATCCTTCATTATTACGATCACCGAATCTCCCACCATCAGTTCATCCTGACCGGTAGGAATGATATTCTTGCCGTTTCTGGAAATATTACATACAAGGGAATCCTTGCGCAGCTTAAGATCCTTGAGCTTCACTCCCGTAACGGCAGATTCTTCCTTGATCTTGAACTCGATTGCCTCAGCTCTTCCGTCCTCAAGCTTATAGAAGGATTCAACGTCGTCCGAATCATCCGCATTCATGGTACGTGCGAATTTCACGATATAATCTGCGGTGATCTTCTGTGGATTAATGATGGTGTCCAGGTTCAGCGCATCTATGACCGATCCGAAATTGAGCCTTCCGATTTTGGTGACGACCTTGGCAGATGAATGCTTGCTGGCATACAGGGACAGAAGGATATTCTCCTCATCAAGTCCGGTCAGGGCTGCAAATCCCTGGAAGGAAGATATCTCCTCCTGATCAAGGATATCCCTGTTGGTACCGTCGCCATGGATGATCCTTGCATCCGGAAGCTTGCTGGACAGCTCCTCGCATCTCTTGTAATCCATCTCGACTATGGTGGTGGCAATACCGTATTTAAGAAGTCTGTCGGCAAGATAATAGGACATGGTTCCTCCGCCCACTATCATTGCATTCCTGACTCTTCCCTTAACCTCGCCAAGCTTTCTGAAGAAAGCAAGCGCATCACGTCTTATTGCGGCGATACTGACATCATCGTCATCCTGGAATGAGAAATCGCCCTTGGGAATTATCACATCCTTGCCACGTCTTATGGTACAGACGATAATACCCTTCAGGATATTCTCACGCAGAACCGACAGGGACTGCCCGCATATGGGCATCTCAGCCGTTACATGGAAATGGAACAGCTCTATCCTTCCGCCGGAGAATGTATCGATCTTGAAGGCTGATGGAAAGAGAAATACTCGTGAGATCTCAAGTGCCGCAGTGTCTTCGGGATTGATGACCATGGCAAGATTGAATTCCCTTTTCAGAAACTCTATCTCATTGGAATAGATGGGATTCCTGACTCTGGCTATAGTCTTACATCTGCCGGTCTTCCCGGCTATAAGACACGCAAGAAGATTCTTCTCATCAGAATCCGTAACAGCGATAAAGAGATCGCAGTCGGTTATGCCTGCTTCAACCAGAGTCTGGTAGCTGACACCGTTCCCGACTACTCCCATCGCATCATAATGATTGGTAACGGAAGCTATAGCTTCACTGTCCTCATCGACAAGAGTGATATTGTGGTCTTCGCTGGATAGCTGCTCCGTGATGACCGCTCCGACCTTGCCGCATCCGACTATGACGATATTCATAAATCCTCCGGACCGGTACCGTAAATAATACGACCGGTACATTTCAAAATATAGCATCAGATTCAAAACATAATACTACATCTTGAATAATACCACTTTTTAAGGTCACATTTCAATTACATAAGCATAGATACGTAGACATGAAAAATGCGGGTCTCCTTAGTGAAACCCGCATTAACACTTATTTCTTATCAAGCCGTACGGTCTTAACGGCTTTATCATACAGCATCTCGGTAGACAGTTTGGATGTCGACCTCAGTCTTGCGAATGAAGATACCATGACGGTCACGGAATTCCCATCCACCTCCTTGAGATTCTCAAGATCCTTAACGATCTTCTTTTTGAGCTTATCAAGTTCAGTCTTGGAATCAATATGAACCAGCACTGACAGGATTGAATCCTTGGTCCTTGCCACGATACCGCTGGTGCCTATATCGCTGCGGATGATCTCGCCCATCCTGGCTATAACCCTGTTCTCAAATTCTTCATCATAGGATTCCACAATGCGGTCCGCACATTTATTGCAAAAAGCCATCATGGCAAAATCCGTGGCATTTTTATGATAATCCTGTGAAAAGTCTATGATGGCATCTATAAATGCGTGGGCATTGGGAAGACCGCTGCCCGGGTCCGTACGAAGAGCTTTCGAAGCTTCGCTGCTCTTCTTGCTCTCTTCTTCCTGATCTGCAAAGAATCCAACAAGACCTGTGATCTTCCCGTTTTTATAAATAGGCATCCGGCTGAAGCGCAGTGTACGTATCTCTCCGTCCGCCATGATCTTACCGAAGGTTCCCATACGGCTTACACCGCTTTTCAAAATCTGTCTCTCAAGCTTATCATGTTCTCCCGGATTGATGAGCCATCCCATATCCTTAGCGGTCTTACCGATCAGGGTCTGCTCATCGTCTATCTTAAAATACTGATAGAACGCTTTGCTCGCTCCGCGGAATTTCAGATCCTTATCCTTCCAGAAGATCTTGAAACCGGTATTGCGCAGTATATTCTCAAGTATATAGGCATGCTCAATGGTCTGATCCTTAAGGCTGCGGATCAGCTTCTTCCTGTCCATAAACTCCGTGAGTTCCTCAAGCCTGTCTATATCTCTCTCGGTAAAGCTCTTAATACAGAACAGATATTCATCTCCGTCTGTTCCGGGTATCTGCATAAGGTAATGCTCGGTCCAGTCGTAGTTCCCATCATCATGTTTGACCCTGAACACATCCTCAAGATATCCCTTATCGGAATTCCTGATCCTGTCCTTCAGAGTATCCAAAAGCATGAAGGCAGCACATCTTTTGAAATCATCCGGATGCACGATCTCTTTTATGGCATCGACAACGCCGTCGTCACTAAGCGATATCTCGCCGCCTTCTCCGGACATTATGTACTTATTGGTTCCGAGTATTGGCTTAAGGGTGAGCTTTTTAATGTCAAGAAGCAGTACCTCCTCAAACATGAGACTCAGTTCACGAAGCTTGTCATCAAGGTCTGTCTCATCTGCCGCGTGCTGATCGTTACTTATGTTGGTGATCGATCCCTTTACAACAAGCCTTCCCCCGCTCTGGGCGATCATTTCTCCGCTGAAGCAGTAATAGCTGCTGTTTACAGGATAGAAGAATGTCTCCTCTTTACCGCTGGCCTTAATCTTTTCGGTTATCTCAAGATATATACGGTAAAGGGGCGATGACGGGTCGTATGTACGGATATCGATCTCTTCAAGGCTCATACCCTCAAATCCGATCTGCTCCCTGTATTCATCATTCATAAAAAGGGTTCTGAAACGCTTGCCGTCGTATTCGACCACCTCGAGAGGATAATCGGTAACTCTTGCTGCCCTTCCTGCCATTTCATAGAAGTGGCGCCACTTTCTGAGTTCCACTGCTATGCCCTTTTCGCGCAGATGTGCGAATACGTCATCGATAGGCTCGGGTTTTCCGTAATAATAACCCTGTATCATACCGCAGCCGATATCCCTAAGGAACTTCAGCTGCTCTTCAGTCTCTATGCCCTCGGCAAGAGTCTTGATCCCGATATCCTTGGCCATGGATATGGTGGATCTCACAATGCTCCTGGACTTCTCGCTAAGATCCGACAGGAACTTCATATCGAGCTTTAGCATATCGAAATCATAATCCTTGAGAAGTGTAAGAGATGAATATCCGCTTCCGAAATCATCCATCCACACTTCATATCCGGCATCGCGGAAGTTTCTGATGACATTCCTCATCAGCTCCTCATCAGATGCGATCATGCTCTCTGTTATCTCTATGTGCAGGAAATCCCTCGGGATCTCATACTTCTTGACAGCAGACTCGACGATGCTCAGCATATCACAGAGGACAAAGTCAATACGTGAGAAATTGATGGACACCGGGACCACGGATTTCTTGGCCGCCATTCTTTCATGCAGGATCCTGCAGACCTGCTCCACCATGTATGAGTCCACTTTATGTATCAGATGTGCATCCTCTAAGGCGGATATGAACTGGTCCGGGCGAAGGAATCCCATTACTGGATCTACCCAGCGGACAAGAGATTCCATTCCGCACAGATTTTCCGTAAGTGTCCTGACAACAGGCTGGAAATAGACCTTTATCCATCCCGAATCAAGTGCCTCGTCGAGATTATCGACGACATATGTTCTGGTCTGGATCTGTCTGGCTATCTCATTTGAATATTCGACAACATTCTGAGAATCATCGTTCTTGATAAAATCGGATGCCAGCTTTGCGAATGTAAGAGAGGATTCAAGAGTGGCTCCGTTTATAAAATCAATCTTGTATATTCCGAACTTGCACTTTACATCAAAGTGCCTTCCGTAGCTCTTATCAAATGCCTTTTCAACGGCTTTTGTTCTCTCCACTATTTCATCATATGTATCGAGCACGGCAAAATGATCCCCGGAGATACGGGATATATAACCGTTCTTATATGTCTCACGCAGAAGATTCGAGATCTTTATCAGACACTTGTCGCCTTCGGCAACGCCCTTTTCAATATTGAGAAGTCTGAAATTCACAACATTGAGATAGACAAGGGCATAATCGGACGCATTGGGAAGTTCGGCCTTGTCCTGGGTATAGTTGAAGTACTTCTCAAGTCGCAGCTTACCGTACAGTCCGGTTATGGAATCAAAATCGCTTCCGACCAGATCCTCCCTGTGAAGGAACAGATCCGCGTAAAAAACTATGCCCTCATCAGGATCCTCAACAAGGGAAAAATGATTGACTATACGGCGTATATTTCCTTTTTTGGTAGTTATGTTGAAAAATACATATCCGGATCTTGAGGGAGACTCATTAAGCTGAAGATCTATCTCCCTGCGGATATGCGGATAATCTTCTCCGATCGCACCTGAATAGGTTCCCTTGGTAAATTCAAGAAAGTCCTCTTCATCGTCACACTCAAACAGGTGTATGAGATGCTGGCTTACAAAAAGAAAATCGTTCGGAGGGTCGGCACGCCAAATACAGGCTCCCCCAAAGAGATTATTGATAAAATCGGACCCTATATCTCTTTCATCAAGAAAGGATTCCCCCATAGATGTTCCCCTGCAGCGATCCTGCTGCCACTATACATATTTGTATATCTGATTTATTTTATCACACAATGCCTTTTCAATAAATCACTAATTATTCTGCAGGTTGACCTTTTCTCACCTTCATCATATTATTTTATTCATGAAAAACAGATCCGGCACAATCACATGTATAAGCCTGATACTGCTTCTCCTCACAGCAGTAACGGTGCTTGCCGTAAACCGCAGCATCCCTTTTATGATGGATGATCTGTGGTATTCGACTCATCTGTACTCAGACGAACCCGTCAGGTCATTATCCGACATCATCGATGCCCAGATATGGCACTGGAACAATTGGGGCGGAAGAAGCATCACCCATTCCCTTCTCCAGATGATACTGGTATGCGGTGAGGGGTTTGCCGATGTCCTTAACACGATCTTCGTCTTTGTACTCTCACTCGTCATCTCCCTGACCGCAGGATCCATAACCGGCAGGATCCGCAATCTTCCCTTAAGCGTGCTTGCGGGATGCGCTCTCATGCTCGGACTTAATGCAAACTGGAAGATGAGCATGTTCTGGGAGTCCGGGGCGGCCAATTATCTCTATATAACGGTTTTCATATTGTTGTTCATCTTCTGTTATCTGAGGGAACTGCCTTCAGAAGCCCGTTTTCAGGGCCGGGATAATGAAGTTTCCTCTCCGGCAGAAAAGCTTCCGGGGATAACAGTCTGGATCATACCTCTCGCTCTTATCGCGGGCTGGAGCAACGAAAATATGGGGCCTGTTTGTTTTATCATCTCCGTGATCACCATGGTCATTGTCAGGAAGGCGGGAAGGAAGGTGAGCTTCTGGATGATCGAAGGAAGCCTCCTGTCCCTTGCAGGCTCCGTTATGTGCATCGCCGCACCGGGCAATTTCGTGAGAAATGCCACCATACCCGAGCGCGGGGCACTCTGGACATTATTCCTCAGATGCTATTCAGAGATGACCGCGGTCTTCAGATTCCAGATCCTTACAGTTCTGACACTTGCGTCGGTCCTTGTGATAAGCATCACGTTCTGCGGTATAAAGCTTACATTAAGCGAGAAGGTACTCCTTCTGGGCGCACTTCTTTCATGGGGAGCCATGTTCCTTTCACCCCATTATCCGGACCGTGCTTCCTTCGGAACTATGTGTCTTATGATCACTGTGATAATATCCCGCTGCATTTTTGTGATCAGGCACAAAGAAGACTCACTTATCCCCTTAAGCCTGTGCATGCTGGTCATATGGGGTGCCGGGATGTACAGCCTGACTGAATTCCTTGCAATGTCTGCAGGATGGATAATATAAAAAGCTCATTCCGGCAATCAACGGAATGAGCTTTTCTTTAGTCTCTCCTTACTGCATGATGAGGTGAATCATCATATTCCTTTATGAATTCCATGGTGTAATCGGCATCGGATCTGCACGGAGCATAGACGGTGCCGTATTTTTGTCTGGTCTCTTCACCCTTGCCGGTTATAAGGAGCACCGTGGGCCTGCGCACCTCCATTATGGCTTTATGTATCGCAGCACCCCTGTCTTCTATCTCTTCATAGTCTATCCCGGCTCCTTTGGCATACCCTGCCACCTCGGCAGAGATCTCTTCGGCAGGATCCGGTCCCGGATCCTCGGCACAGATATAGAGCTTGTCCGCATACTTTGCCGCTGTCTGCGGAAGCTCGTATCTTCTCTGATAAGCCTTTCCGCCGGGGCATCCGAATATCCCCACTATCCTAGATCCCGGGTACTCCTTTCTGGCTGATGAATACAGTGCCTCAAAGCTGAGCTTATTATGTGCATAATCAACGAATGCATTTATAAGTCCGTCAGCACTCTTAAAATGCTCCATCCTTCCCGGGGACTTGGCCTTGCGAAGTCCGGTCCTGATGCATTCAAGGGGAATTCCGTAGACCGTGGAAGCCGCAATGACACCCAGGGCGTTCTCCACATTGAAAAGCCCCGGCATAGTCAGCTCAAATTCCTCATCCTTCCATGTACCCGAAGATGATGTATTGCGGGATACTCTGAAGAAAATGCTGTCGCCTTCCTTGCGGACATCATAAGCATAAAAGTCTGCAGCTTTATTTTCCCTGCTGAATGTCAGGACTCTGCCTGCAGCTTCGGCTTCCCTCATGACTCTGTCTATGCAGTCGGAATCAAGATTGACTACCGCGGTATCTGTGAGAGCGAACATCTTCATCTTGGATGAAAGATAATCATCAAAGTCTGCATGCTCGTTGGGGCTGATGTGGTCCTCGGAAATGTTCATGAACACTCCCACATCAAATCTCATTCCCAGAACTCTGTCGTATTTGAGAGCCTGACTGGAAACCTCCATCTCCAGAAACTCTATCCCGCTGGATACCGCATTATCGAAATGCATGTGCAGCTCGATGGATTCCGCAGTTGTTATATGGGATTCCTCCCTGATGACGCCGTCGTAATTATCTATGGATGAAAGGACCGCGCTCTCTGCCTTCCCAAGGGATGAGAGATATTCATCAACCACATATTTCATATAATATGTGGAGGTCGACTTGCCCTTTGTTCCGCCAAATGCAGTGATCTTAAGCTTATCCTGGGGATGATCGTAATATAGGTCACCCAGTACCGGCATCGCCTTCCTGATATCACTGACTATCATCGCAGGAACGCCCTCTCCCTCCGGGAATTCCTTTTCGGCAATATACGCAACAGCTCCGCTTTCTATTGCCCCCTTAAGATACTCTGCCTTAAAAGCCGCACCCTTGCACACAAAGAGCGTACCGGGCTTCACCTGTCTTGAATCATATGTAACAAAGAGTATCTCCGTCGAAAATCCATCCTCACTGACACAGCCTGTAAGCAGCCCCGCCTTCTGAAGTTCCTCTTTATATTCTTTTAATAACATTACTTTACTCATGCCGGATCCTTATATGCCGCTCACAGTTCTTCATACTCCGCTCCGCTGCGGATGATGGATTCCTTCACCAGGATATCGAGTGCATCCACGCAGTGTACCGGCACCTTGTGATGCTTTTTGTACACGCTGAGCTCCGTACATGCCAGTATGATCACATTACAGCCCTTCTCCTGAAGATTCGATACGGCGGCATGGAACTTGTCCTCGTCGCCCAGCTTGCCGGCCTTGATATCATCATAGATAAGGGACATTACCTTCTTCTGATATTCGGGATCAGGTATATCGGATTCCAGTCCGTATTTTGTACAAGCCTTCTGGTACAATCCGGTCTTCACAGCTCCGTCGGTTGCAAGTATGCCGACCTTCTTTACCTTGATCTCGCCCTCCGCAATAGCTTTGGCGGTCTCGTCTATCATATTAATGACAGGTATGTCAGTCATTGCCTGGATCCTGTCGATGAAATAATGGGATGTGTTACAGGGAATCGCTATATTGCCTGCTCCGCATTTTTCGAGCTTTTCTATCTCGCCCTTCATGGATGCCAGGAGAGCCTCGTGCTCACCTGTATTGATGGCAGCCGTTCTGTCAGGCATGGATGCATGGCTGAGTATGACCATATCGATATGATCCTGATCTCTCAGGGCTTTTGTATGAGCAATGACCTCTTCATAGAAATATGCGGTCGCTTCGGGCCCCATACCTCCTATCACACCCAGTATCTTCTTCATATACCTGCTCCCATCCGTCTTCACACAAACACGATCACCGCACGTTCACTTATAATATTTCCTGAACTTTACATAATGGCTGAAATACGTTCTGATCATGCGGTACATTCTGTCGGGCTTTGAATCCCCCTTTAAGAATACGGGATTGACCACCTCACCCGAGCTCCAGAGCTTCTTCATCCTTGCCTTTAATCCGGGATCCTTAACATATTTCAGTGCAACTCCCTTTGGCACGACCGTCCACAGATGCTCTTCCCCGGCATACTTAAGAGGAAGTTCCTTACCGTAGAAGAAGTCTTCGGTTATATATTCCGCAACATTAAATCCCGAGCCGGTTACGTAGAAGTTGCTTCTTCCCTGTCTGGTATTGATCTCGAAGAACTTGAACTTTCCGTCACGGGTGTCGTATTTTATGTCGAAATTGGAAAATCCCACATAGTTCATGGACTCTAACAGATTCTTAACCCTGTCCATCAGTTCCTTATTGGGTTCCGTGATGATAAGGGCATGATTGCCCAGACCGTGGGGAGTGTGCTCCTCGAGAAGAACATGTCCGAGACACATCATCTTAACCTTCCCGTTGTGATCCGAATATGAAGTAAGCACCCTCATATACTCGTCATTACCCGGGATCATATCCTGTATGATCATCTTATCGGTGTATCCGGCACCGTAGATGTCATTCAGGACAGAGATCATCTCTGCACGGTCATGTATCGTATATACCTTCTTCTGTGTATCAAAAGGATGCTCCCAATACTGTATTCCATTGGATGGTTTCATTATGACGGGATAGGGAAAGTTCATCTCGAAATCATCACCCATGCTGCGGTCATAGATCACCGTACCGGGATAATCGATACCCCACTTGTCACAGAGGCCGTAGAAAGTCTCCTTCATCTGGAGCGAATGCATAAGATCGTAATCTATATACGGAGTTATGATATTTTCCGCAAGTTCATTTTTGTGTTTTGAACAGAGAGCCACATAAGAGTCACCGCATCCCACAAGTATGATGGTCTTATCCTTATGCTCAGATGCAAAACCATTCATCCTCTTTACAAAGTACTCATCGGTCTCTATCCTGGGATCTGCTTCATATTCGATGATCCTGCTGCCGTAGCTGGGGCCTGTGGGGTATTTGCCGAACACGTGACATTTTACGTTATATTTTTCATAGAAAGCCCTTGATACGCTGTAGGTATTGATATCTCCCCCGAGCATTACGGGGATGAACTCTCTTTCTGTGAAGGTAAGAGACATTTTGTCTTCCTCTCTTTAAAAAATATTACGTTTTAGTATACCACAAATTACACATTTGGCGTAAACTTAAGGAAGTATGTGAACAAGAGGTGATCCTTATGAAAAGAGGACTTTCGATCATTATCAGAGTAGCCATCAGATTGCTGGTGATCCTGGTGTGTGTCTTTGCACTCCTGATCCTTTATCTTACAGGGAGAGAATACAAGCCTGCCGATACGGAAAATCTTACTGTCGAATCCGACTATGCGGGTATCAATCCCGGGATCAGCCCCGGCACAAATACCAGGGTAGTCATATGGAACATAGGATATGGTGCACTTGGAGAAAGTGCCGACTTTTTCATGGATTACGGCAAGATGGTCTATACCGCCGACACGGAAGGCGTACAGACCAATATGAACGGGATATGCGATACACTTAATGAGATCGGTGCGGATATCGTCCTGCTGCAGGAGGTCGATACGGACTCCTCCAGATCCCACCATATCGACGAGACAGAGCTGCTGGGTAACCTCTATAGCAATTATGATCGTACCTTTGCCTATAACTATAAGGTTGATTACGTTCCCTATCCCATACCTCCCATAGGCAAGGTGGGAAGCGGTATCATGACACTGTCAAGGTACCATATAACATCGGCCGAGAGGATCCAGCTTCCCTGCCCCTTCAAATGGCCGGTGAGGATAGCCAATCTGAAGAGATGCCTGTCCGTAAACAGGATCGCGGTGGAGGGAAGTGACAGGGAACTTGTTATGATCAACCTTCATCTTGAAGCATTTGATGACGGAGAAGGCAAGGAAGCCCAGACCAGGGCTCTGGCAGAGTTCATTGACAGGGAGATAGAAGCCGGCAATTATGTCATCGCAGCCGGAGACTTCAACCAGACCTTTTCCAGGATCAACACCTACAACTTTCCCGAGTATCCGGACAGATGGCATCCCGGCAAAATAGAGGAATCCTCCTTTAACAGCAGCCTCTCCTTCTATCAGGATATATATCATCCAAGCGGCAGATCCTTAGACCAGCCCTATGATACATCCGACAAGAAGCATTTCCAGTTCTATGTAATAGACGGATTTATCGTATCCCCGGGCATTGAGGTTATATCCTCGGGAGTTATAGACAAGGATTTCAAATATTCGGACCACAATCCCATGGTACTGGAATTCAGGATCACAGAATAATTTTGGGGCAAGAAACCGCATATGATCAAAGCATAATAAAACACCCGGCAGTTGCCGGGTGTTTTCCGTTAATGAATACTCTCCGTCAGATCTCAAAGAGATCGCTGTATGCCTTGAGCGCTCCGTCAGTTTCGTGAGCAAGCACCTTCTTGGCAAGTACCTTGCCGAGCTGTACGCCCTCCTGATCGAAGCTGTTGAGGTTCCATACGAATCCCTGGAACATAACCTTATTCTCGAAGTGTGCAAGAAGTGCTCCGAGAGCTTCGGGAGTAAGCTTCTCACCTACGATGATGCTTGAAGGTCTGTTTCCTGCGAAATTCTTGTTCTTATTCTCGTCAGCCTTTCCGCCTGCAAATGCCATGATCTGGGCAACGACATTTGCACAGAGCTTCTTCTGGCTGGTACTTCCCTGGATATCAACATCAACGCCCTGCTGGCTCTCCTTGAATCCGATGAACTGAAGAGGAATGATATCAGTTCCCTGATGAAGGAGCTGATAGAAGGAGTGCTGTCCGTTGGTTCCGGGCTCACCGAAGATAACGGGACCGGTAACGTAGGAAACAGGCTCTCCGAAGCGGTTAACGCTCTTTCCGTTAGACTCCATATCAAGCTGCTGGAGATGTGCGGGGAATCTGCTCATAGCCTGTGAATAAGGGAGAACTACAGTGGATCCGTATCCGAGAACGTTCCTCTCATATACACCGATGAGAGCATCGAGAAGATCGGGATTCTTAAGCACATCCTTCTCGGTAGCTGTCTTATCTTCAGCTGCAGCACCCTCAAGGAATCTTGCGAAGATATCGGGGCCGAATGCAAGTGAAAGGATGGCACCGCCTACAGCCGATGTTGATGAATATCTTCCGCCGATATAATCATCCATGAAGAAGGCATCGAGATAATCACTGCTCTTTGCAAGAGGTGAGGTCTCTGAAGTAACTGCGATCATATGCTTTGCGGGATCGAGACCTGCCTTCTTAAGAGCATCCTTTACGAATGCTTCATTGGTGAGGGTCTCAAGTGTTGTTCCGGACTTTGATACAAGGATAAAGATGGAATGTGCTACATCCACATTTGCAAGAACGCCTGCTGCATCATCGGGATCTACATTGGATATAAACTGGGCCTGCATCTTGAAGCAGCCGTTAACCTTTGCCCAGTTCTCAAGTGCAAGATACATTGCCCTGGGGCCGAGATCCGATCCGCCGATACCGATCTGTACAGCGGTGGTGAACTTCTCGCCGTTTTCGTTTACGATCTCGCCGGAATGAACCTTTCCTGCAAATGCTGCAATCCTCTCCTGCTGCTCTACATAGAAAGCTCTCTTATCGGTTCCGTCGCACTCTACCCTGTCACCAAGCTGGCCTCTGGTGAGATGGTGAAGAACCAGTCTCTTTTCACCTGTATTGATGACTTCGCCGTTGTAAAGAGCCTCAAACTTCTCGATAAGTCCTGCCTCATCAGCAAGCTTCTGGAGATCCTTAAGGATATTATCATCCACATTCTTCGCGGCATAATTGTATGCCATGCCTGCTGCCATCTTAGCAGAATAATTCTGTACTCTCTCCGCCGTCATGACCTTTGTAAGATCTGCGGGGGCATCGGATGCAAGCTTTGCGGATGCATCGAGCTGATCATAGTTAATCCATTTAATAGCCATATTTTTATCTCCTTAATGTATAGGATCATTACAGATCACCAACGTACATATCTTACTAGTTTGCGGTGATTATTTCAATAAAATAGCCTCATATATCCTCACACTTCTGGCACCTATCCTGAAGGAACCGAAGCACTGATCGTGAGGAGCCTCAAAGGGCTTTTCAAGGAAAGTATCCGCAGCAAGGATCCAGCCGTATCCGCTCCCCTCCGGAAGTGCGGGAAGCGTCGCATCAAGGTCCTCCCAGTAGGTGTTGACCGCAAGGAACACAGCCTTTGGATCCTCACAGTTCTTCTTGTCCTGGTAGCCCGCAAAGCACACCCCCACATAATGGGAATAATCACAGAAGTCACTGTTCCATACCTGGGTATCGTGAACCGACATCCCCGGAAGTCCCAGAGCGTCATTTCCGCAGTTCTTACGTATACAGTTATGTTCCCACCTGAAGGATATCAGATTCCTGAAGAAATCGAAGAGATCCCTGTTGGACTCCAGATCCTTCCAGTTGAGCCAGGCAATGTAGTTATCCTGACAGTAGGCATTATTGTTACCGCCCTGGGAATTGCCGAATTCATCTCCCATGAAGAACATCGGGGTTCCCCTGCTCATCATCAGAACCGCAGCGGCATTCCTCACCATGCGTCTTCTGAGCGCATTGATCTCAGGGTCGCTGGTCTCGCCCTCAGTCCCGCAGTTCCAGCTCCTGTTATCATTGGCACCATCGGTATTGCCCCAGTTATTCTCCTCATTGTGCTTCTCGTTGTAGACATACATATCATGAAGAGTGAAGCCGTCATGACAGTTGAGGAAGTTAACGGATGCATTATGCCCTCTTACCTCGGGTATATACAAATCCGGTGAACCGCATATTCTCTTGGCGGCGTCTCCGGCTTTTCCGGAATCCCCCTTGAGGAACGACCTCAGATCATCCCTGTATCTTCCGTTCCACTCAGCCCACCTGTTCCATGAAGGGAAGGTGCCCACCTGGTAAAGTCCGCCGGCATCCCACGCTTCCGCTATCAGCTTGGATCTTCCAAGTATCGGATCATATGCAAGGGACTGAAGAAGAGGCGGCTTGCTCATGGGAGAACCGTCCTCGTTCCTTCCGAGTATGGATGCAAGATCGAACCTGAAGCCGTCAACATGATATGTGGTAACCCAGTACCTCAGGCAGTCCAGTATCATATTCTGGACCAGGGGATGATTACAGTTAAGAGTATTACCGCATCCGGAAAAATTATAATAATGCCCGTCCGGAGTGAGCATGTAATAGATATTGTTGTCTATTCCCTTGAAGGAAAAAGCATGTCCGTTCTCGTTACCTTCCGCGGTGTGATTGAACACCACATCCAATAAGACATCTATGTCATTTTCATGGCACATCCTGATCAGCTGTCTGAGTTCCGTACCCTCGCGGTTGTATTCTATCGCTGATGCATAACTGGTATTGGGAGCGAAGAAGGATACCGTGTTGTATCCCCAGTAATCCATAAGCTCTCTTCCGTAGAAATCCCTGTGGTCAAGAGTCTCGTCGAATTCAAAGATGGGCATGAGTTCCAGAGCATTAACTCCAAGCTCCTTGAGATAAGGTATCTTCTCCATGATGCCTGCGAAGGTTCCGCACTTATCCCCCACACCGGAGGATCTGTCCTTGGTAAAGCCTCTGACATGCATCTCATAGATGACCAGATCTTCCATGGGCTTCAGTTTTCTGGTGGTCCTGCCCCAGTCGAAATTATTCTTTACTACTCTTGCTTTGTATATAGAGGCATTATGGGTGCCCCAGACGCTCTGTCCCGTCACTGCCTTGGCATAAGGATCCAGAACTATCCTGTTCTTGTCGAAGATGAGTCCCTTTTCCTTATCATAGGGGCCGTCAAAACGATAAGCGTATTCGAAGTCCTCGATATCTATATCGAACACTATCATGGACCAGACATTTCCTATACGGTAGCTGTCCGGAAAGGGAAGTACGGCATAGGGAGTATTGCTCTCTCTTTTGAAGAGGAGCAGTTCACAGGAATATGCCTGATTGGATGAAATGGTGAAATTGACTCCCGTAGGGATCGCCGTGGCTCCGTTGAGCTCGTAGATACCGGGACGCACTCCGAAACCCTCGATGACATCATAGGGTTCCATGTGGATCTCGCCCAGATTAGATATCGCGGCACGCACATCCGATATTGTGGCGAACTTCCTGACCGCGTTCTTGGTTTCAAGAGCGATGGACTCTGCTGCAGAATCGGTGATCTTCCTGTTCTGTTTTTTTACAGATCCCGTCTTTGAACTGCCTGTCGCTTTGACTGCCGGCTTTTTGGCTGAGGTCTTCTTTACGGTTTTTTCTGCCATGAAAAATCCTCCGATGATCCATCCCGGAACAGCGGACACCTCCACACCGGGATGCATGATAAAGACAGGATGATTATACCATTTTATGCCCTGATTTGCATATATCGCAGGCTTGTGGTACTATTCCCTTTGCGAAAAGTACAGACTCCGGGGAAATCCCGGAGTTTTACTTTTCATGATGCGGAGAAAAGGAGTAAATGAAAAAATGAAAAACAAAAAAGGTCTCATCATCGGAGCAGTATCACTAATAGTGCTTATCGCAGCATTCCTTGTGATCTACAACATCGCAAAGCCGAAGCCCTCATCGGGAAACGACGGACAGAACACACAGCAGGCAGCATCGGACACCGCTGTAAGCGATACTGACAATTCCGGAGCAGCTGACACATCGGAAGCTGATCCTGAAGCAGGCAGCAAAAACATAACCATCGAGGTTAAGAGCGCCGACGGAAGCACCACTTCCTACAGTGTTTCCACCGATGCGGATTATCTCAGACAGGCCATGGATGAAGCAGAGGGTCTTACCTACAGCGGAACCGAGAGCGAATACGGAATGATGGTCGAGGTCGTAAACGGTGAGCAGGCTATATATGCAGAGGACAATGCTTACTGGGCATTCTATGTAAATGGCGAGTATGGCCAGTATGGTATTGATTCACAGCCCGTAGAAGACGGTGCTACCTACTCAATAGTATATGAATCCGCAGAGGCCTTTGCAGATACCGAGGGCAGCAAGCACATCATCATAGAAGTTACCGGTTCCGACGGCAACACCGTTACATATGAAGTAGCTACAGATGCTGAATTCCTCAGACAGGCCATGGACGAAGCAGAAGGCCTTACCTATGATGGTACCGAAAGCGATTTCGGAATGATGGTTGAGACTGTCAACGGTGAGCAGGCTATATATGCAGAGGACAATGCTTACTGGGCATTCTACGTTGACGGTGAGTACGGCCAGTACGGCATAGATTCCCAGCCCGTGGAAGATGGCGTTACCTACTCCATTGTATACGAAGCTGCCTGATATAAATCCGGACATAACCCGGCATTTACCACTGTCATCCATCAAACCCGAGCTTAGCAGAGCATGAAAAAAATCTTCAGCATCAAGGATATTGCATACATAGGAATGGCAGTCGCGCTTATAGAAAGCTGTAAGGTGGCTCTTTCATTTCTGCCAAATATCGAACTGACTTCCTTCTGGCTGATCATGTTCGCACTTTTTATGGGATGGAAGACATTTATAATAATACCTGTGTTCATCGCCATAGAAGCCAGCCTTTACGGACCTCATGTATGGATCATAATGTATCTGTATGTATGGCCTATCCTGGTGGCGATGACACTGGTGTTCAGGAAAAACAGATCTGCCCTCTTCTGGGCACTGTTATCCGGCTTTTTCGGACTGGCCTTCGGATTGTTATGCACTCCCGCACAGGTCATATTCTTCACAAAGCCCCAGACGATAGAGAAAGCCCTGAAGGCAGGTTTTACATGGTGGGTTGCCGGTATACCCTTTGATGTGGCGCATTGCATCGGCAACTTTGCACTTATGCTGGTACTGTACCACCCAATACGCATCGCAGTAAGCAGGATACGTCACGAACAGAACACATGAAAGGTACGCTGCGAACAGTATAAATGAATACAAGAGAACCCGCATACTCCCGATGTCGCCTTATCTTAATGACATCCCGGAAAATGCGGGTTCTTTTATGCTCTTATCTATGAATTATCTCTACGATCTATTCTATGTAATCTCTTCTCTGTTATCTCACCTGAACGATCTCTTCTTCAGAGCCTCATCTCCGTATCCGGATCGAACAGATATACGCTCTCATAGGGCACGGAAAATTCCATCACTGTATCCATTGCAGGAGTATTGTGAGGATTGACCTTAAGGATTGCCTTTTCATCCCCGATGTTGACATATACATTCGTATTGTCACCGAGCATCTCAGTAAGCTCCACCATACACTTCATGGAATATGCACCGTCCGTTGCCATGGGTATGATGGACTCGGGTCTGAATCCCAGGACTATATCCTTTCCCTCGTAGGGAGCGATCTTGTCCGCAAACTTTGCTTTAAGATCAAGCTCATTTTCTCCGATGACTGCGATGCCATCCTTTACGGAGGTTCTTATAAAGTTCATGGGAGGCTCCCCTATGAACCCTGCGACGAACATGTTCACCGGATCAAAATACAGCTCCTTGGGAGAACCGATCTGCTGAACCACGCCTTCCTTCATTACCACGATCCTGTCAGCCATGGTCATGGCCTCTGTCTGATCATGGGTTACGTAGATGGTGGTTGCGCCCGTCTCCTTGTGGATATTGGTGATCTCGGAACGCATGGTAACCCTCTGCTTGGCATCAAGATTCGAAAGAGGCTCATCCATAAGGAAGATGCCCACCTTTCTGATGATGGCGCGTCCTACCGCCACACGCTGGCGCTGGCCGCCCGAAAGAGCCCTGGGGAATCTGTCCAGATAATCCGTAAGTCCCAGGATTGCGGCAACCTTAGTCACCTTCTCTTCTATCTCATCCTCATCAACACCCTGAAGGGTAAGTCCGTAACCGAGATTATCATATACGGTAAGCTGGGGATAAAGTGCATAGCTCTGGAAGACCATTGCTATCTCACGCTGCCTGGGGCCCATCTCATTGGCGCGTTTTCCGTTAATAAGAAACTCGCCCTTGCTGATATCTTCAAGTCCTGCGATCATTCTGAGAGTCGTGGACTTTCCGCATCCGGAAGGTCCTACGAATACGATAAATTCTCCCTTTTCTATCGAAAGATTGAAATCATGTACAGCATGAAATCCGTTGGGATATATTTTGTTGATGTCTTTCAGTTCAAGATATGCCATTTGTTTTCTCCGGTTATGATCTGGCTGCCTTATCCTTTGCATCCTTAAGGATGCCGGCAAATACGTTTTTCATCTTTATGAACAACATATCAAACAGTGTATACAGAGCTCCGTAAAGCACGGGTTCAACTCCAAGTGCAAGCATGTCCGACTTTCCGGTCATCCCGGCAGCAGCGGCATTCACCGCAGCATACACCGTAACAACGAAAAACAGTATCACAAAGGAATAGATTATATTGAATATGAAGTTCCTGTATCTCTTTGCCGGGAACATCATGTACTTATCATTTGCTCCGCGGGAGCTTTCGATAAATCTCAGTACATTGTTCACAAGAAGATCCGTGAACACTCCGCCTGCGATACCCAGGATGAAGAGCTGATCCAGCATGTCATGGACATAGAGCCCGAGTCCCCACAGGAACAGAAAGCATACACATCCTGCGAACCACCACTTGATAAGGATTGCCTTTACCAGCGGCCCGCCCCGGAATTTCAGCTTCTTACCGGTATACTTTGCGATCTCTTCTTCGGATACCTCGGGAGAATTCTCCTCGGTAGCATTCACCAGTTCATCTATAGCCTGACTGTGCAGGTCATAATAATCAGACTGCACATCGGTCCTGTCGACTTTTTTATTTCCGGTATCAGTCTTCTTTTTACTCATTGATCATCTGAAAGCTCGATCTCACCCATACGATCATTTTCTTCGATGACAACACCTGTAGGTATCTTCGCAAGGAGCTTCTTATACAGAGGCATCAGCACTGTAATGACCGAAGCGATTATCAGGAGGATCTCATGGGTATTGAGAATATTGTAGGCCTTGGCAATATAAACCTCGACCTTTACGGGGTTCTCTGACCTGTTAAGAGCCGTAAAAACTATATTCTGATATCTGATATCGCAGAACACCACGGCACCCACCATGATGAACATCAGTATCAGCATAGGATAATTAGGCTTCTTTCTTCTGGGAAATGAATTCATGAAGCATACTATGAGAAGTATTGAAAACAGCATGGTAATGAATCCGTAAAGTCCCATATTCTTACCAAGTATCCTTGCAGTGGTATGCGAGATATTGGTCAGGTTAAGCGAATATACACAGAATGCTATGATATAGATAAGAAAGGGTATATTCTGGGGACGGCGCTTAAGGGATACGATGAACTTCCTGAGGAATTCGGGTCCCTTGAATATTCCGTTCCCCTTACCTGCTTTTTCCTTAGGGGTATTATCTTTTGAGGTTTTTTCCTTGGGGGACTTGCCCATTTTTATGCCTCCAGACGAATAGCATTGGTGGTTTCTTTATCGAAGAAGTGGCACTTGGTAAATCCTACGTCCACATAATCTCCGTCCTTATAATCACACCAGCCTTTGAACTTGCCGGTTATCTTGACAGATGAATCTCCGAGATGACCGTGTACCAGTGTGTTCATTCCAAGATTCTCATTGGATGCCACCTTAACCCTGATGTGTCCGCCGGGTCTTACATCTTCGGGTCTTACTCCGAGAGTTACGCTCTTTCCGTTATATGCAGCCAGCATATTCTTTTCCTCGGGAAGAAGCTCCATTGTAAACTGTTCACATACAGCCCTTCCGTCACTTATCTCTATATCAAAGAAATTCATGGGAGGAAGTCCGATGAATCCGGCGACGAAGAGATTGGCAGGATTATCATAAAGCTCCAGAGGCGTTCCGATCTGCTGGACATGACCCATGGACATACATACGATCCTGTCAGCGAGAGTAAGTGCCTCAGTCTGATCGTGTGTTACATACATCATTGTAGCCCCGAGTCTCTTGTGAAGGAGCAGTATCTCTCTTCTGGTGGATCCGCGCAGCTTTGCGTCGAGATTGGAAAGGGGCTCATCGAAAAGGAAGAGCTTGGGGCTTCTTACGATGGAACGTCCCATTGCAACTCTCTGCCTCTGTCCGCCTGACAGCTGTGCCGGCTTTTTATTGAGTTGCTCTGTAAGTCCGAGTATCTCGGCTGCCGCAAGAACCTTCTTGTGGATATAATTGGGATTCTCCTTACGAAGTGTAAGCGAAAATGCCATATTCTCATAAACGGTCATGTGACCGTAGAGAGCATAATTCTGGAAGACCATGGCCATATCACGATCCTTGGGAGGAGTCTGTGTGATATCCTTGCCGTCCATGATCAGCTTGCCTGATGAGATGTCCTCAAGTCCCGCAACCATGCGGAGAGTTGTAGACTTTCCGCAGCCGGAAGGTCCTACGAGAACTATAAACTCACCGTCCTTCACATCCAGGTTAAAATCATATACCGCCTGAACCTTGTTGTCATATATCTTGTCGAGATGCTGTAGGGATAATTCAGCCATTTGACTGCTCCTTTAATGCCTTTTCATGTGCCTGAAGTTCACCGCATTTTATAAGTCCCACGATGGCGGAGATAATGCAGCATGCGCCTGATGCGAGCAGATATATGGATACCAGCGTGAACTGTCCCTTGTCCATAACCTTGTGGGCCACTTCATCGATCACAACATCAGCTCTTGAAGCCTTGAGAGGAAGAAGGAAGATCCTTACGACCTGAATCGCTCCTATAACTATCAGGTAATAGCTGTAATTTTTCTTGTAGCTCTTAACGCCCTCGGAACACAGGAATGCGGCGAGCATGAAAAGAAGGTTATATACGATGGATATTCCCATTCTCATCTGATAATAGTATGTGCCAACCTCATAATGAATATCCGAACCGTAAATGTTGATGAAATATATGACATCGAAAAGGATTGCCAGATATGCCAGGCTTGCGGAGAGCGTATTCTTGGTGTAGCGCATGCGGTCTATACGCACAAACTTTTCATCTGCTTCCATCACGCTTCCTCCTTTCCGGCCTTTATAAGTTTCTGTTCCTGATCCATGAGCATGAACTTCCAGATAAGATTTGCTACCAGGAGCAGACATGCCAAAATACCGAAACCGAATACATATATATGAACGTCAAACCAGAACGTTGATTCCGTATAGTAAGATTTCATGAGATCTGCATATTCGCGGAATGCCTGAAAATCGACCTCATTGAGGAATTTATCCTTGTAAACACCGATCTGTGCGGATGCCCAGACGGCAACAGCTATATTCGCGATCACATTCACCATGACTGCGACCACATTTCCGATGTAATATCTTCTCCTGATGTGGGTATTGGTCACAAACAGGATAAGAGAGATAAGAATAAGTGCTATTCCGGCCTTGAGGAAGGCCTTGTTGAAGTCCTGCATATCATAATAGATAAGAGAACCTGCGATAGGGTTTCTGGCAGGATTTTCGGTACTTCTGATGGAATAATAGAATGACTCGTAGAGATCACTCATTATGCCAAGCGAATAGGCAAATGTAATGACCGACGATGCGAGCATTATAAAGCAGACTATCTTCTGCAATGTCATCTGTTTCCTGTACATGTGAAAATCCCCGTTTGATAAAGGTTTTGCTGCCGGTTTGTTTCCGGTCTCTTTTAATTTCCGGCCCCGGACAGCCGAAGCCGCCCGGAACCGTAGATATTCAAATCATTTAATACATCAGGCTGTAAGGACCTGCATCAAAGTGATGCGTAGAAATCCTGATCCTCTGCCCATGCAGTATTCTTAATGGTAAGATACTGCTTTCCGTTATAGGTATCGCTTACAGTTGCTGCTGCCTCTGCTGCTGAGCCGAAGCCTGCTACAGCGCCGCCGTTTCCGTTAACGATGATGTTAACGAGTACGCTTACCTGATCATCACCCTTTGCCTGGCTGAAGTTGGTGGTCAGATCGGTGTAGCTGTTGATCAGATCGTTATCAGCGGTGGTGGTAGGAAGTGTTGTGGGAACTGAGGTATACCAGCTGTTGGAAGCAAGTGCGAGCTCGGGATGCTTGATGGTTCCAAGTCCGATAGCGTTGGAGATATATCCTGCGCCTTCACGTCCTACTTCTGTTGTGCACTGATACTCGAATGCCTGGCTCTTCATGAATGAAAGAGTTGATCCGAGGAACTGACGTGCATAGTTGGTATAGTTTCCGCTTGCCTTCTCCCAGAGCTCTTTTCTTGTAGCATCGGAGATCTCAGGCATCTGTGTTCCGTTGAAGTTAAAGGTTACATAGCTTCCGTCGGAATTTGTCTTGATGAATGCATCGGGACCATAAGACATAAGAATGGTTCCTTCAGGGCTGTAAGCATAGTCGATGAGCTTAAGAGCTGCATAGAGCTTGTCCTGGTTTCCTGCAACACCTGCTGCGGAGATTCCCCAGCCGTCAGTCTTAACCGATCTCCAGGACTCTGTAAATCTCATGTAAACGCCGTTTGAACTTGTTCCGTCGAACCAGTGTGCTACAGGCACCATTACTGCCATGTACTTCTCGCCTGCTGCATTGTCAAGCTTGGAGTCATTGTAAAGGGTCTGGGTCTGGTTGTAATCATAGTGCATGAAACCGGTGTCGTTCTCAAGGTAGTTCTGGGTCTTCTCATCCTGGCTCTTTACGAATGCTTCGGAGATAAGTCCTTCCTTAACCATATCGTTCATTCTGAGAAGTGCTTCATAGGTCTCTACTTCCATACGTGCATCGTGAAGCTGTCCGTCTGTTCCTACATAGAGGTAATCCTGGCGGGACTCAAGTCCTCTTACACCGAAGAGTGTTCCGCAGAATCTGTACATATCAACACGTCTCTGGTTATTGGCATCCTCACGTGAGAAGATTCCCTGTACGGAATTTGTTCCGTTAAGAGTCTGAGGATTTGCAACAACGCATCTGAGAAGAGCTACGAGCTCGTCTGCATCCCATGCTGCGTTCTGTCCTACGAAGAGGTTGGAACGGGTGGTTCCGTAATATCCGTTATATGCGGTATCGATATAGGTACGGAGCATGTTGACTGCATCAACGCCGCTCATAACGCCTGCATCATTCATAAGCTGAACGATATTGCCTGCTGCATCATAATCCTTGGTGATGGTCTCAACTGACTTGCCGTCAAGAGTTACGACATCAATGTCAACTTTTCCTGAAGTAGGCATGTAAGGCTGATATACTGCAGGCTTGGTATTGTTGCTTGCGTCTGCTGCGAATTCGCCTTCACCGTCAAGAAGAGCTACAACCCAGTCGGTTCTCATCAGGGGCATTCTCTCGATATCGTTAACGCCGTCGAAATAAGGGCTGAAGTAGATGGCGCCGGTATCAACATTACCGGTGATGGAAAGACGTACAATGGGGTTAGCCTCGAGATATGCCTTGAAGTTGGGCATAAGGTCAAGGTACTCTGCGATATTGACTACGGAACCGGTCTCACCGAACTCATTGAGCTTGGCTGCGGTACCGGATACCATATCAACCTGATCGAGCTGCTCTTTCCAGTAATCGAACTCTTTAGCTGCCGAGTTGCCCTGGTAAACGCTGGTGAAGCTCATTCCGAGTCTGTTCTGAACCTCAACCCATGTCGGCTTAAGATCGCCTGCCATGTAGGTGTTGCCGTCAGCAAGAGTGATGGTAAGTCCTGAATAAGCCTCTGCCTTGGCATCTGCTATTGCAGCCTTGATCTCATCCTCGGTCTTGCCGTCAGCTTCCATGGTCTCTCTGATGGACGCCTCATCTACGGTAACCTTGTTCGCCTTAGCGATGGTCTCTGAATCGAATACTATTCCGGTTGCTGCACTGTTGTAACCGGTAGCCATACGAAGCTCAGTTCCGGGTGTAAATGCAAGGGGATCGACAACTTCAGTGCCTCCTCCCTCACCATTACCGGTGGTAACCTCTGTTGTTCCGGGTGTGGTTACTTCCGGTTCAGGAGCTTCGATCGTATTTCCGCAGCCGCTGAGCATAGCTACAGTCATGCATGATACGAGAAGCATCGATACTAACTTCTTTTTCATACTAATCCTCCTTAAAGATTGAGCAATATTATCTCGGACACAGTGCCCGGAATAATCGTTTGCAGTGACACCGGTGTCAGGATCACTCCTTAACACCGCCCATATTTACACCCTTTGCAAAATACTTCTGTATAAAGGGGTAGATAACCAGTATCGGGATTATGGAACATACTATCAGTGCATATATTATGGAGTCCGATGAATATACCTCGTTCCATCCTGCGGTATATTCGGGATCCTGATACTGCTCGAGAAGCTCTCTTATGAAAACCTGCAGAGGCTTTTCAAATCCGTTGGATATCATCTGACGCGCCCAGAAGTATCCGTTCCATCTTGATATTGCGAAGAAAAGGGCGACCGTTGCTATGGTGGATTTGCTCATGGGCAGATACACGGTTTTCAGAACCTGGAACTCCGTGGCTCCGTCGACTATGGCCGCTTCCTCTATCTCCGAAGGTATACCCTCGAAGGCATTTCTCAGAAGGATGATGTTCATCGCCGCCATACCCATCGCTATAACGACAAGCCATTTGTCATCCATGATCCCCGCTTTGTTGAAGATCGACTTTGTAGCCAGATAGTTCAGATACTGGGGAACGATACCTGCGGAGAACCACATGGTAAATACCAGGAAGAAATTGAAGAACTTTCTGAAAAGCAGTCTCTTCTTGGAAAGTGCATATGCTCCGAGGATCGAGTAGAACATTGCCCAGAGTGTTCCGAATACTGTAAGGAAAAGCGTATTGGAATATGCGTTCCAGAACATGTTGTCGTTGAACATCTTGCGGAATGCATCAAACTGTATGTTCTTGGGCAGCAGCACTATCTCATTGTAATCGACCTCATGGGCTCCGCTTATTGAGGCAGAGATCGCATAGACAAATGGATAGAGGCACATCAGGGCAAATACAGCCAGGAACAGGTAGCTGAACACCTTGAATATTAATTCTGATATTTCAAGCTTTCTCTTCATCTCCGGCTCCTATCAATAAAGTGACGTATCAGATGCCTTACGGGCAATGGTATTGGCTCCGATGACCAGGAGCATGCTTATGACATTACTCATCATCTCGGCTGCGGATGAGATTCCCTTTGCAGCGCCTTCAAGTCCGTAGCGGTTAGCAAGTGTTGAGACTACATCTGCGGTAATGAATGTATTGGCATTGTACAGAAGGAGAACCTTCTCATATCCTATGGAAAGAAGTGTTCCTATTCTGGTTATGAGCATGATGACTATGGTTGAAAGTATGCTGGGAAGTACTACATATCTCATCTGTGCCCACTTGCCTGCTCCGTCTATCTGAGCTGCTTCATAACTGGTAGGCGAGATGGAGATTATCGCTGCGAAGAAGACGATGCTTCCGTATCCGGATCCCTCCCAGATACCGCTGAGGATATAGATGGGTCTGAAGAATTCCGGAAGGTTAAGAAGTCCTCCGTATGCCACATCCTGCTCCACAAGTCCGAGCTTTACAAGAAGCTGGGAAATGATACCCATGTTGGAAGTAAGGGCTCCCTGTTTGACAAGCATGACAACAAGGGATGTGATAACGACCGTCGACATGAACTTGGGCAGATAAGTAAGCACCTGGAAGACACTTCTTAATATATTGGATCTTATCTCATTAAAGAAAAGTGCCAGGATTATCGGGAAAGGGAAGCCGAAGAGCAACCCGTAAAAGCTGAGTACGAAGGTATTCCTCAGGGCTCTCCAGAACTCATTGGAGATAGTGGTCTGTCCGGAAAGGAGCACCTTGAAATTATAGAACCCGGCAAAGAGCTGGTCGGCTACAGACAGTGTATTGTCTGAGACCTTGAAGCAGCCAAGGAGTTCATACATGGGGAAATAACGCCAGAACAGAAAAACAAGAAGCATGGGAACGAGCATCACATACAGACGCCAGTCTTTTACGATAGTGCGTCCCACGTGAAGCCAGTAATGCTTCTCTACATCATCTCTTACAGCCTGTTCGGGATCCATATGATAGGTGCCTTTTTCCTTATCATATATGAGATAATCCGAACCCTTTGCCTTTGCTTCAGCCATTTTGATCTTCCCCGTTTTGATTCTCGTCCTTCTGTTGCATTCTCAGAAGATAAGTCTTCTGATCTTCAAATATCCCATCGAGTCTCGATGCAATGAATACGATCAGTACCGTGAACAGTTCCGAAAGGATATCCATTGTGATGAATTTCGGAATCGCTCCGACTCCTGCTCCAAATGCAAAAGCCACGCCTCCGCGCCCTGCCTGCATAAGAAGCTGTACAGTCAATGCGTAAAGAATGGTGAGCAGTACATTATCCTTTATCTTCTCCCTGCCGGCTGCCTTTATCAGCAAAAGCGCCGCAAGGGAAAGTTCATTGCCCAGGACATATATCAGCAGCTGTTCAAATGTGCCCCCCTGCACTCCCACGTACACGATGCCGGCAAGAGCAGCATGCAGAGCTGACCATATGCCCCATCTCATCATCACTATCGCCGTAACAGCAGCTGCCGCAGACACTGTGTAAAGCTGTCCCGGGAACCACTTCCCCGCTGCGGTGATTATGACGATCTCCGATATTGCAAGGATCACACCGAACAGGATATTATCGATCATCCTGTATTGTCCGAAACTGATCTGTCGGTCCATTCAAATTCCCTTATCAAGTCCCCTCGCGCCGGTTTTACCGATGAAATCCGATATGTAAGCGCTTACTTGATGTAAAGATTATAACAAGTCATTTTCACAAATGCAACGGAAAAATGTAAGCGCTTTTCTTGTGCATATTACACATAAAAGTTTGATTTTATGCGGTTTTTGGCCGCCACCCCTCACCTGTCAGCGTTGATTTCTTACATCTTCTTTCATTTATCTTTCACAAAATCAGGTTTCGGAGCATGAAAATTAAAAAATCTCTTTACATCCGCGTACTTTCTGCATTTCGCGCCATTTATCGCCCCTGACAGTGATTTGGGAGCTGTCTCTTCTCTGAAATTGCTTACATTTATTTCGGGGTCTTTATTCCGGCAAAGAATGATATAAAAATCGCAAAAAACGGCAATAAAAAGCCCATGGAAAGGCGCTTATCATGCACATTCCCATGAGCAATTCCCGAATTTGGATTGACGTAAAATACAAAAAATTATATATTATGAAAGTTGAGATTGCAGATCTCCTAAAGGAACTGTTTTCACATAAGGAGACGTATCGAAGCGGTCATAACGGGGCGCACTCGAAAGACTTCTACCTTTTTGATATTGCATCTCCGAAAGCCTTGAAAATACTGGCTTTACTAAAACCTATATTGCTCAAAACCCTTTTTTCTAAAAAACTTTTCTAAAAAATTTCCTTGGAAGATCGGGAGTTAACAGTTTCAGCATGGAGTTGTACCCAAGTTTGGCTGAAGGGACCGCACTCGAAATGCGGCAGGCCGGGCAACCGGCGCGAGAGTTCGAATCTCTCCAACTCCGTTTAATGGGCTTCACCGTAAGGGCGAAGCCCATTTCTTTTGATCATTCTTCATTCTTTTTGTATTTTCCCTTAAGGACGTTAGACATTATTTCCGCCATTCTCACTTTCGATTCGCTGCTATCTACATGCGCATAGATATTTGCAGTAGTTGAATAATCACTATGGCCAAGATAATCCTGAACCGCTTTCATATCTGATGTATGCCTTAATCCCAATGTTGCAACGGTGTGACGGATCTCATGAAGGGTAACATGGGGTAATTCGTATTTATCCCTGAGCCTTGAATATTTGCGCGAAAGATAATCAGGATTTATCAAATTACCCAGCCTGTCTACAAAAACATACTCCGAATCCGCTTCATTATATGCTTTTCCAAACAGCTTCCTGTTTTCTTCCTGCTGCCTGCGAAGTTCCAATAACAAGATCTTCATATCCGGATCAAGAGGAAATGTTCTGCAGCTGCTCGCATTCTTGGTTCTGTCCTTTTTTATGAGATGCTTTTTACCATCCTTACCCTTTGCCACAATCACAGTATGTTCTATGGTAAAAACATCATTTTCAAAATCAACGGCCTTCCACTTTAATCCGCATATTTCACTCCGTCTCAAGCCGTATATGGAATCAACCCAAATAAGCGGGCCTATATCTTCATTTACAATAAGGTTATTCAGTCTCATTAATTGCTCCTCCGAAAAAGTATTGTGCTTCACCTGATGACGTCTGGGCAGATCAACCCTGTCAGTCGGGTTATTCTCTATCATTTCCATTTTAATTGCATGCTCCAATGCAGAATGAAAAGCTGCATGGTAACGCCTTATGGTTGTAGGTTGAGGTGGTTTGCCTCCTCTTCCCCGATCACTATTCAAAATCTCGTCGTAAAACTTCTGAGCATCCTTTAATGTAAGATCCTTAAGTTTCATTTTCTTCGGTTCAAAATATGGAATCAGTACACATTCTACAGAAGAAACGTAGCCGTTATATGTGGATATTTCCACACGGTTTTCTATAAACGTAAGCCAGCTTCTTAGATAGTCCACAAGTAAAGGATTATTATCATCAAGCTGATCAGGCTCAATAAAGGATGCAAGTCGTTCCATGGCAATCTTTTCAGCTTTCTTTTTATTTCCTTTCAAGGGAAGCCCCGTTGCCTGCATCTTATTTTTCCATTTTCCGTGTTCGTCCTTGTAATTAATTACCGTGTACCAGTAATTTCCCTTTTGTTGTACCGTAACTGTTGCCAATATTATCCCCCCTTTCTAACTTGCCATTGTATCTTCCAGATAAAGATACACAGATCTTTTTGGAATGCGCCAAACCCGTCCGATTTTCACTCCGTGGATCGTTCCGTTTTTTACCAGGGTATATGCATTCACTTTGCATATTCCAAGCATCCGGCTCAGATCTTCCACGGATATAACATCCGGGTACTGCGTGAAAAAGGTTGAATATGCTTTTTCTGCTGATTCATTCATAAATATCTCCTCCTTTTCATACTCTTTTATTGATTACATCATTCGATGTAATTTTCTTTATAATATTACACTATGTAATATAAGTCAACAAAATTACATCATCTAATGTAATTTATTATCTTATAATTCCTCGTGCCATGTTGTATAATATAAATATTGTAAATGATGAAAAATGGCTCACTCACGGAGGATGACTCTATGAAGATCAGCGAAAGATTAAGAAAGTACAGACTGCTTAAAGGCATTACTCAAAAGGAGCTGGGTAACATTGCACTTAAGGGCAAGAGAGATAGTGCTGTAAGGATCAACAAGTATGAAAAAGGCATAATTGAACCAACACCGGAAAGCCTTCAGATCCTTGCCGATGCATTGGATGTTGATGTTGAAGCATTATCAGCTGTAGATATGTCTTCGAATGTTGACAGAATATATGCTTTGTTTGATCTGGAAGAAAGACGAAATCTCAAGATTACCAGAAGCGAAGGAAAGATCTCTCTGGAATTTGATACTAAAGACCCGGACGAATACAATGACACTTTCCTTACATACTTAAATATGTGGTACAACGAGCATTTAAAATATCGGGATTATGATGAAGAGCCCAAGGAATATACCCTATGGAAAGCGCGATTCTTCTCAAATGTAAGAGAGCGGACCTCTGAACAGCAGATAAAAGTTGATGATACATATAAAGATATCGTAGCGAGTATTTCTGAAGATCATTACAAGACTAGCTCTGATGTATCCATGTTACTGAGGAAAATAATTGAGTCTGGACTTACCGTTTCCACAAGACCGGCATCTGAACATGGTATCTGTTTTACCTTTGTGATAAAGGAATTGACAGAGCAGTCTTCCCCGGAACAAAAGGCACTGTTTGGACGATTTCTTTATGAGTTCAATCATTGGAAAGAACTTGGAGCAACTGCCTATTCATATGTAACCATGCCGAACAGAATCTTCCTGATCACATACTGCATTAATGTACCTCCTTTTTCTGTAATAAGTTGCCAAACAAAGAATGTTTTGGATTTCTATAAACAAACAGATATTAGTGATTATGACAGAGAAGATTTTGAACGTGATTTCAAATACTCGATAAAAGACTTTCATATCAATCTGGAAGAAGAAATAATGCGATACAAGCATCTGTAGATTCCAGCAAACAAGCCCCGGAAGAATCTCCTCCGGGACTTGTTGTTGTAATAAAGGTTATATTGTTTAAAGATTTTTCGCTTTATCCATCAATTCCCAGCATGATAGTTGCGGCAGAGCATCCCTCATAGCCCATTTTGAGATAAACCGGGCAATTTCTCTTGGATCCTCTTTTCTGAGATTTTCATACTCCTTATATGAATCAGGATCGATTTCTTTCATCTTTGTGAGGATTTCCTCCCCCGATTTGGCACCAGGCACACCTTTAAGCTGCTCTTTCGTCAGAGGAGTACGCTCATACTTAATGATTGCTCCTTCCGGCATCTGTCCGTTCTTCTCCGACATTTCAAGGCCTAATGAGGAAATATCAACTTTAACGGCCGAACCATCGCCCAAGAAGCCGGAGAACATGCTGCCATGTTCATCCTTCGAACTGACCGCTTCCCTGAATCTTGTCTGTATACTGTTCTGATAATCTGCTGTCTTGTTTATATTTACCGGATTGATGTTCATAGGTTTTGTCCTCCATGACTGCCTATAAGGATCACTTCAGTTCATCGATTGCAGCACCCTTAATCTCTTCTTCTATAAGTCCCAGCTTATTAAGCATATTTTTGACCTGGTCCTGCGCTTCTGACACAGTCATGCCGGAAGCTTTCTCGGATTCTGTGGCCTCCAGAATTTCCTCGGTAAGCTCTTCGCGCTCCTCCTTCTTCTCCTTGACCTTTTCGATCCTCTCTTCCAGCTCTTCCTGTTCTTCCTTGATCTTTTCCGCCTGCTTTTCCTTCTCTTCCAGATCTTCCTGAATATGATCCATGGCATCTGAGGTCATCTCCCCCAGTGCAGCATCTACTGCGGCATCCATGATCTTATCAGCCTGGTCAAAAGCATCACCGACCGGATCCGTCTTCAACCGTTCAATCTTGGAACTTCTAAGCGACTGATCTATAGCCTGCATTTCCGCTTTTGCGGCATCAACCTGTTTCTGGTATTCCCTAATCGAGTCATTATATGCATCCCGTTCTTCCTCGGTTGCTTCTTCCGGAAGAGCATTTTCTTTCATGCTCTTTATCTGGCTGTTCAGTTCGCTGACCTCATCGGAAAGTTCCTTAAAACGGTCTCGCTGATCATCCATCATCTTATCAGCTTCCTTTACACCGTTAAAAGCATCAGAGACAAGCTTCATTGCTTTCTTGCGAGCTTCCTGTGTCTTCTCTGAGGGCTCAAAGCAGCTTTTCCGCCAAATCTGCTGCCACCGAAATTAATAAACGGTTTTCTGGTTCCGAAAATATTTACATCAGCAGCCCCACCGGGTAGTGGATTGATACCGTTATTATTATTCGAATTAATTATCTTCATATACCGGCACCTCCATGTGCACAAAGATACATTTCAAAGCATATATCGGACAATATTCCATTTTTCTTTATATTCCGATCACAAATCATGCAATTACACAGCTTCTTTCGATCTGTAATAATCTTCAAACAGATTATTAGCCGCATTTATGGTATCACTGCATATACTCGGAAGTTCTTTACCCCATGCCTGAGTTGCAAGCTTGAAGCCTTTTTCCATAGCCTTCTGCATCTCTTTCATTTTATCCACATCGTCTCCGGCAAGAGCGCATGCAAAATCAAAAAGTCTCTGTGATGTCTGTTTTACGCCCCAGTATCCGTCCTCACTAATATCATTTTGTGCCTGTGACTTGGTAGCAGCATCAACCGTGAAGTTTCCACCAGCTAGAGTCTTCCAGATATCGTCACCAGTTGCTTTACCATAGGTTCCCGCCTGTCCGGATAGAGTCTTCTGAACAAGACTGATCAACTGATTCTGACGCTGCTCAGCTGCCGATTTAAGCTGACTGACGATGGCCGCTCTATCAGAAGCATTCATTTTAGTGATGGAATAAGTGGAATTATCTACCTTCGATCCGGATCTGTCATATATTACACCATCTTCCGATTTTGCCTTGCTTGTCTTGTCTGTCGAAGCGTCTGATTTAGCCTTAGCCTGAGATACAGCATCCGCATTGGTATAATTTGTTGAATAATTTGAGTAATTTGTTCCTACATTCATAGACATAATCGTAATCCTCCTTGATTCTTCAAATGTTTGTTAATAAGCTACTTTCCTATATGTAGACGGATGTCTATATAGCTATTATCGTCGACACCCGATACGACATAAACCTGTATGTTGTGAAGCGCATATAAAATGATGTCAAATGCGCTCACACCGACATGTCGATACATTCTCCAACATCCATATCTACCATTTCAACCTCCGGAAGGCAGTCCACTACATACGAAAATGATGATGAATCAGAACCGTGAAAGGATGATATTCCCGAAGCCGCCTGCTTCTTTTCCTGTTCCAGTCTGTCAAATAATGCCTTGAGATATTGCAAGTCAGCCCGCGTAAGCTGGCGATCCTCTTCATTACGATGTTTTCTCTTTAACTCCTCGATCTCTTCCTCAGACATATCCCCGGAAGCGCAAGAAATCATATCTTGGAGTTCTGACATCGTTTCTTCAGCGAGTTCTCTTTCAAGTTCCTCTATCTTCTCCATCATTTCTTTCATTTCCTCTTCGGAAATTTTTTCACTCTCCTCAAGGCTTTTCTCCAGTTCATCTTTGCCAAATATTTCTTCCTCTTCACCGGGAACGATTCCAAGCCCCGTCCCATTTTCTGCGGCCTCTTCTTCCTCCAGGTGCCGAACCTTGCGTTTTGCTATTTTCTCCATTGCTGCAGCATGAATAATGGCAGCAGCTATCTCGCTGTCTCCATATTCTTCACTTCGGAGTTTTCTGTATAACCAAGAGAGTTTTGCCTGAATTCGCGTCACCAGAGGACGTGCAGCATCGGATGTCTTAGCCATCATGATCTGCTTTGACATTTGTTTGAAGTTGTATGGCAAGCGTTTTTTCAGTTTGCCCGGTGATGATTTGTTCTGTCCCTTTTTTACATGAATCTTTAGCCCACCGGGAACTTCCTGAAAAGAGATTCCAATGATTCCGTTCATATCATCCTCTTTTCCTCCGGCATCCATGCCGGATATTCTTTTATTTCAGATATCGGAATACAAAAAAACTCTTTTAACGCTCATCATGTGAACCGCAATTATTTTGTCGTAAAATGCATTTTAGACACAAAAAAGCTGAGCAGTTATCTGCTCAGCTCTCGAATATTGCATATAGTTTAAAACCACCCATTAAAACTGGATCCAGTATAGCCGTAGCCACTGTAGCTGTTACCGTTTCTACCGTATATACCGGTACCGTAAGCCGACTGTCTGTTCTGTTGTTCAGCAGCAGATTCAAGTCTCTGTGCGGAAGAACCGATTATTCTTGCAAATGATCCGTTCGTTCCAAGCATGGATTTTATTTTATCGAAATCTGCATTCTTGAACTCTTCTTCTTTAATAGACAGCTTTCCGCTTTTTTCTACAGTAATTCCAATACTGCCGAGACTTTTGGTCATGATCCCGGTCATTTTGGTCATGCTGTTGGCGGAATTTCTGACCGATGAATTCAGCGTTTTGCTGACAGCATCAAGTGTCTCATTGTAGCTCGTTACGAACTCATTTGCCGCTTTATACGCTGCATCTGAATCATATTTATCCTTGCTGCTAAACAGATTATCTTTTCCTGTATCTGCCAGCTTCTTTGAAGCAGCAACCAGTTCGGAACTTTCTTTTGAAACCTTGGTCAGTTCACTGTTTGCAGCATAAGAATAATTGTTGTGCTTGCTCGAAGAAGTATTCTTTGAGTTTTCGGTAGAATTATTCTTTCCGTAATATGCCTTTAGTGCTTTGGAGTATGCACCGGACCTTATACTGGAAAGCTGAGACAGATTACTGTATATTGAACTGCTCAGGTTTGAACTTCCGGATCCGAAAAAGGCTCCATAATTGAAATTGCTTAATCTAAGCATATGATCATCCCCCTTTCAAAACAGGTTTCTATTTTGATTATCGGACAATAAATACTTAAGACAAGCCATTATGCGTGAACAGCACTTTTGTTGTCGTAAACAGCATTTTTCATCCCACCAGCATGATATTCAAAACAAAGAACAACTCACCGTTTGTTTCATCCTGATGTATCTCAATATCCCCTTTGTACTTTCCAGCTATGTTTCGAATATTTTTCAATCCGTATCCATGTCCGCCCTGTTTCTTGGTTGAATCAATCAGGCCATCATCATTCAATGTCAGTCTCTCAGTTATCTTATTCTTTATACTGATAAGAAATACCTGATCCTTAACAATGGATTTTATACAGATTGTTGCTCCCGGAACATCCTTAGAAGCATCAACAGCGTTCTTTAACGCATTGTTAAGGATCACACTCATATCAAATGCATTTATATTGAGCTTTTCGGGAAATGCAAATATACTTGAAAACTGTATTTTCTCCTTTTCGCACCGGTCAGATATCTCCGAAAGCACTACATCAGTGACAGCATTTCCGGTTTTGACCGATGGCTGCAGTTCAGAAAACCTTGCTTGTAATTCACCTATGTAATCCGTCAGTTCCTTTGTATTGCCATTTTCTGCAAGTCCGCCTATTACTGTAAAATGGTTTCCTATATCATGTCTAAAAGCTCTCATCTTTTCATAAATATCGTCTATGTGAGCTGTGTAACTTTTAGCATCTTCTAACTGTTTGGTCACTGATTCATTAATAAGCTCTTCTTCCTGTTTCTCTTTCAAATTTTGCAGCAACGCAATGACGATTATTATTGGAAACAAAGCGAGAATGCAAAATGCAACCCGGTATATGTTTGCCGGAATGTTTTCTGTTATACTCCCATTCTCTATTCCGTCCATCCACAGTAGAAAATAAGAAGATATTATCGGTTTAACAAGAAGAAGAGTGAAAGCAGGAGTCAACAAAATGACAAGCTCATGCCAAGTCAGTTCTTCCTTTTTATGCTTGTATATTTTGTGAAGGATTCTGATAGCTGAATATAACAGAATCAATGACAACGCATAGAAAATCAGATTCCATACTATAAATTCTATGACTATCGCTTTTGTACTTGAGTTATACCAATCAAATTTGAATATGAAATCTCTTTCGAAGAATCCTATCTCTGATAATAATTCTATCGAAAGCCAACTTATAAGCCTGAATAATACGCATAAAAAGATCTTTTGTATGATATTCCGCTTATTATCAAGCATCCAAAAGACAAGCACCGACAGAGCGATGATGCCCACAGCGATTATCCTGTCAATTTCCTTACTTGTACCTGTATGATTATTTATGGTAGTAAGAATCCAATATGTTAGCGCCGTAAGGTATGCGGATTTTCTATTGGATGCGAACGGTTTCAGCCAGTATGCAAATAAAGCCGAAACAAGAAACAAATATATCTCCATTGTCACAAGGCTGTAGCTTTCAGCAAAGGACTGGAAATTCTGTATAAGATAGTCCATCATAATCCTTCCCTCCTGGTATGAAAGGACATGTATGCTTTTATCAGTTCCGGATACTTTCCTCTCGCTACAGGGATATTCGCATTGGCCATATGGACGTATTTGGAATCGTATGACTTCACAGCTCCTAGATTAACCAGGTAAGCTCTATGCACTCTGAAGAAATCTTTTCCGGATATATTCTCCAAATCCGAAATCCTTCCGTAATATTCGATATCATCACTGCTTGTCATATGAAGGATAATCCTCCTGTCATAAATCTCGGCATATTGAATTTCCGAAAGAATCACCCTTGTATTAGCCCCGCCACTTTTTACCGTAATGGTACGTGGAACTTCCGTTTGTTCTGAAAGTACCGCTTCCATTGCTCTTTGATCTTCAGCCTGTTTTAATGCCTTGTTAAGAATCTCTTTTATCTTGACTTTGGTAAACGGTTTTACTATGTAGTTAAACGCCCCGACATCAAATGCATTAAAAACCCGGTCCTCCAAGGCTGTCACAAATATGATCACTGTCTTCTTCCCAGAGGATCTCAGCATCTTTGCAGCATCCATCCCATCTATCCCGGGCATCTGGATATCAAGGAATAAAATATCGGAATCAAAACTCGGGGAAAGAATTCCCTTAGCATCCGAATAGAATTCTATCTCGATCTTTTCGGACACTTCTCTTACCGATTCTGCGATATTATCACGTATTCTTTTTTCATCATCACATATGGCCAGTTTCATAAGATATCCTCTCAGATGGGCATACTATAAATATTTTATCGGCATCTGCCCGTTAATCATAATCCGGAGTGCGCGAAACGCATATTTTTTGATGCGAAATGTAATAAAGCCTGAGATTTTATCGCTCTCAAGCATTGTTTCAAAAATAGAATTGACAATTGCAGTTCTGCAATTATATAATGCAGATGTAAGGTTATTGTTGTTATATAACCAAACACAGAAGGGAGATTGCATGAGGTGGAATGAACAGGTCCTTGATCTTATGAAACAAAAAGGTATTAATCAAAAACAGTTAGCAACGCTCAGTGGTATAACAGAAAGTTCGATATGTAGGTATTTGAAGAGCGAAAAGACTCCCAGAATGGATATTGTAGTTAATGTTGCTAAAGCTCTTCAGGTTGAAACCGATTATTTTTTGTCAGAGGAAGATAGAGGCCAAACAGCATTTAATGTTATCTCAGCTGCTATCGCTAGAAAGGGAAATGAATTATCACCGGATGAGCGAAATAGACTTATAGCTCTTATTGCCGGAGGCGGAAAGAATGCTTAGGGAGTCTAAAAGATATGAGGATATTTCAAAAGATATAATTGATATATATCAGGATTACAATATCAAAAGCTTTCCCTTGGATGAAATTGATATATGTAATAAATTAGGAGTTTCTCTGGTTCCATATTCTTCATATGTTGAATCCAAGGAAGGGATAGATCTTTTGGTCAAACAAAGCGAATACAGTTTTTTTGTTAAGGCTAGCAGTGAAACTTCACCAACAATTTATTTTAACGATTTCATTGCATCTGCCGAAGTCAAAAGATTTTCTATATTTCATGAATTAAAGCATTATATATATAATGAGGATTCTCGTTATGAAGATGAAGATGACTTGGCGGAGTTTTTTGCTCGATATTTTCTGTGTCCGATACCATACCTGATTATGAAGGGTATAGATTCAGAAAATGAGATAATATCTCATTTTGGCGTCACCTATACGGTTGCTTGTAATGTTATATCAAACATAAGAAGTAGGAAGCAGTGGCATGGATGCTCGATTTTCGATCATGAAATACCTTTATTAAAACAATTGGATAAAGATGCTTATGATGTGTTTTCCAGCATCATCGAAGGAGGCGATGTATTTTGAAAGTATTATTTCCTAAAAGGAAAAGCACCCTTTAATCATACTATTGCAGTAGTATGCAAGGATGCTTTCAGGATATGATACATATCCGTTTGTGTGAAATGAATTGTATCATATTTCCTTTTAGGTGTCCACCAACACAAATGAATTTATATGATCAGAGATCACATAAGATCTCTGAAAGGAGGAATTATGATAAAATTCAATATTTTATTATGGTGCGATGAAAAGATATCGTACCTGAAGGATATTGGAGTCGCCTTTGACAATGGAATTCCACAATTACCTTCAAATTATTTATTCACCGATCATCCTTCAGCTGTATCCACCTTTGCTTATCGCAATGATATTCCTGAGGAAGCAAAATCAAAAGCTCTTCTTACTTTCTTTATGTATGAAGATAAACTTTGGCCTCGATTAAGCAAGATTGATGAAGATATTATAATCTTACAGAAATATGGTGGAGTTACCGGCTTTGATCTAAGCCCAAGTGTTTTAATGCTCAGGCCAAGACAACGTTTAAGCATTTTGGTTAACGCAATCCATTCTTGTTACCTGGGATCTAAAGGAATAAAGATTCTGCCTAATTATCGTGCCGGAGATTTTGGAACATTATGCGCTGCCGATTATTTCCCGGATGACTGTTCATTTATTGTGAGCAATCTGGGCTGTGTTAGTAATGGTTTCAAGGAATACGGAGAATATCAGCTTGATATTGTACTTCGGAAAAAATCCCCGCAAATTCTTTATATCTATGGATTTATTAGCAAACATGAAGCATTGCGCTTAATCAGGAGAAATGGTTTTGAAATCATTTCATATCCCGATCGTAGAAACAGAGTAAGGAATAACAGCAAAAGTTACCGTTATTATCTTGCTCAGAATGAACTTTGCAAGGAATTGAATTCAAATGCTGCGAGAGGGGGTGTTGCGTGATGTCTGCTAAGGCATTATATACAGATGAGAGAAAGAAAGCAATTCATCAATTGATTATTTCCAAGGATATCCAAACAATAAAGGGAGTTCTTCATGATCGTGATGAATACAAACAATATGCAAGTGGCTGGAAAGCTGTAAATTTGGATGAATATGTAGCCAAATTTGGCATCAGCGACGTAGCGAATAGCTTTTACAACAACCATCGAAAAATAAATTTCTTTAAAGACGGAAAACAATACGCAATTGTTGCCGCAATTGGTGGGAAGTATTTTCGAGTTGGGGAGGTTCGCCCCAACGGAAGTATAGGAAGATATCTTACCTTGGATTTGAAAGATCCCAGCATTCCCGGAACATTTCAGGGAGCGGCAAGAAGAGCTGAAAATTTCAGATTAACACACTTTAGAATGACATTTAAGAAAGGTACGGTTTGATATGACTGACAAATTTCAAGATAACGATGAACGCATCATTGATGGCGTTCGATACGTTAAATATCTCGATTTGAATAAATGGTACTGTGTTGTTGTCCCAAAAGATCAAGCGGCATATGACTTGATGTGCGATTATAAAGTATGGGATGATGAGAAACAAGATGTTCGAGATTGCTATTATTTTATGAAATTTCATGAGGATTTATACTTGCTCATGGAAGAGTATTTGTTCAATTTCATTGATGATGAATGTGACCTTCTCATAAATATGTATGAAGAAGAGTGGATTGAAGGAGATAATCTTCCTAAAGCACTTGAAATCACTGACCGAATGATAAACAATTCTGACAATGAAGAATTCTTAAAACTGGCTAAAGAATTCCGTGAACTTGTAAAAAAAGCAATAGAATTAAATACCTGTGTAGGGTGTTTCTTTTGAGTAAACGTTTCTTCTTTCAGGATTTCCTGTTTGAAAATATGCCAGTTGATGAACAGGATAATCCTCTAGTGAATCTAACTGATCTGCCGACAGATATTGATATAGGTGAATGGATAACCATTTCATTTGATCTTATGCTTCGGATGGAAAAAAAAGAGGAGTGGGATGATCTGTTTGCAGAAGTACGTGATCGAGATGTGTGTATATGCGACGATGTAGTTCTAAATAATTCGGAAATTATACCTTATAAAGATTTTTACCTCAAGACATATGTCTATAATATTTCGAAGCATAGCCGCAACACATTCATTAAACGCTCCTCGTAGTGTTCGCACATTATTAAAGAGTCGATTATATTATCGACTCAAAAAAACCTCGTAATCCGCATGATTACGAGGTTTTAAATGAGAGCAGGTGATGGGAATCGGATGATTTTGCATTCTTAAAAAATCAATAAAATAGGAGGTTTAGTTCTTTCTTATTGAGCATTCCCTGAACAAGCTCCATATATGTAACAATGGACACAGAAAATGGAATGGCCTCAGCAACAGCTTTAGTAGCCTTTTCATTTCCCCTAAGAAACCATATCAAACATCAGTATCAAGAATCAAAGCGACGCCCCTTTCTCAGACTTCTGACCATACCATCCACAGATGTCAAAAGTAAAATACCTTATCACTCCATAAGGTTCATTCAGCGATACATACGGATTCTGCAATTTCCATAGCCTGCTCCTTACTAAACTCCTTTGCAGAAAGGCTCAAAATATAGTATGTATCTGCTCCTTCTTTTACAAACCAGAAATACCAATAATCACTTGAGCGGTCAATCTCATTGATATCAACTCCGGCTTGCTTCATATCTTCAAGTTCAGACATC
>CACWJQ010000008.1 GCA_902761225.1 uncultured Lachnospiraceae bacterium
GTTACCACTTGATTTGCCAATCTGTAGTATACAGGTAAATCCACGTTGCTACAAAATGGAGGTCATTACATATTGTCTAATGGTGCCTGGCACCATTAAGAAGAGAGGGCAACAACGAGCTTGACTCTGTCGTGGATCCCGGTTTTGTCGTAGATGGATGAGATGTAGTTCTTGACTGTTCCCTCGGAGATGTAGAGCTTATCTGCTATCTGTCTGTTGGTGAGGCCCTCTGCAAGAAGACCTGCTATCTCTCTTTCGCGTTCGGTCATCTCCACGTACAGATCGTCGGAAGTATTCTTATTCATAAGAGAAGTCAGTCTTGCCATGACCTTGGGATCGAGTACGTTCACTCCGCTCATAAGCTGAGACACGGCACCCAGTATGGCATCCTTGCCGCTGTCCTTGAGAAGATATCCGTCCGCACCGTTTGTGATGGCATCCGTGATATTCTTATCATCATAGAATGTGGTAAGGACAAGGATCTTGATCCCGGGATAGTCTTTCTTCATATGGCCTATAAGCTCTATCCCGCCCATGCCTTTCATGTTCAGGTCCACCAGGGCAACATCGCATTCAGTTCCTTTAAGTATCTTAAGCGCTTCATGTCCGTCATGAGCCTTACCCACGATTTCCATGTCATTTATGGACAGTATTATCTCAAGACTGTCCAGAAGCATATTTTCATCGTCTACAAGCAAAACTCTGTACATTTTATCCTCACATTTATAAGATCATTCCGGGTATCCATGCGACGCACTCAGCCATCATCACCCATAGTGAGCGGCAGCTCTATCACGGATCTGAATCCGTTATCATTTGTAAATTCAGTCCTGCCGCCGCATCTTTCGGCATAGGATGTCAGCTTCTTAAGTCCGAAGCCATCCCTTATCCTCTGTTCCCTGTTATCATCACTAAAATCGCCGGTTCCGTTATCCATGACACTTAACCGCACATGAGCCTTATCACCTGACAGTTTCACGAAAAATACGGAAGCATTGCCATGCTTTACTCCGTTAGTCAGAAATTCACTGAGTGCTCCCGTGAGAAACTCCGCATGCTCTCTCGGAATACTGTATTCCTCTGACATAATATCATAAATCCTCTCACAGGTGCGTTCCGTATCCATAAGGAATTCATCAAGAATATTGTCAAAATAACATTTAAGATCCCTGAAGCTTACATCGCTTCCCTCTTCATCGAGGGCTCTTACGGCACTTCTTATGGCGGTGAGGCTTCCGCGGATCCTGCCGGTAGCCTCGTTCATCCTTTTATGTGCTTCTTCGGGATCCTTATCAAAAAGAACATCTGCGGCATCAAGCGTCATTATAGCCGCAGTGATGGAATGTCCCACACTGTTGTGGATATTCCTGCTGATATTTTCCCTTTCAAGCAATCTGGCATTCTGCTCCGTAAAGTAGCTCTTTATCATAAGCTCCCTGTTTTTTTGGATCTCATGCATCTCTCTCAGACTGAAATCCTGTATCCTCTTTCTTTCAGCCTCTTCATTTCTTTCCATCCTTTTGATGAGATTTCTGATCATAAGGATCACGAAACATGCAGCCTCGAGAAATACCAGATCAAGTATGCCTGATGCAACCAGATATCCGGCGGTATGACCATAGCCTGGTGTCTGTCCGGAAAAAACAAAAAATCTGCATACCGCTGTCACCATATACATTGCCGCAGCAAGTAGAAGACTCTGCCTGACGTTCATCCAGACAAAGAGGGCTGCCACTATACATCCCCACCAGTTTCCCGAAGCCAAGGCAAATAAGACTGCAAAGGAAAGCTGAAGAATCTTCATCAGCTTCCCTCTGCCGTCCGTTATGTATCCTGCAGTGATGAGTATCATCAAACCGCCACCCGTAAAAAGCAGCAGGGATATATTGGCCGAAAAACAGGCCGATATCAGCGCAAGCAGGATCAGTGCTAATATTGACAGCGTCACTTCTATCATATGATCAATTTCCCAGGATCAGCTCATATGCTCTGTCCATCGCCTCCTCAGAACTGCAGGGATAATCCGGATCAAGGGGCTGACCGCTCTTTGTCTCATCTATTCTGAACCATCTCTTATATGAGATTGAAAAGTTCAGATGGGAATTGGGAGTATCGAACTTCAGGATATCTCCGTATGAATCGGGGAGATTGCCTGAAGGTTCACCGACAATGATCCCCAGGTCATTATCCATGATGTCCATGGCAAAGTCCATAGCTGCGCTGAATGTTCTCTGATTCGTCAGCACATACAGATCACCATGATAAAGAGGATCCTTCCTGTTATTCTTCATATAACTCTTATCCCACTTATATAAAAATGATCCGTATCTGACATGAACAGGCCAGCTGTAATATCCGTCAACATCGAGATAATGGATAAATTCATCACCTACCATTGAGCTTCCGCCACCGTTCCATCTCAGATCCACAATGATATGCTCTATCCCGGACTCATTCACGGCTTCAAAAAATTCCCTGACTGTCCTTTTATACTCATTATCATACCGGCACGATGTAAGAGTGAAAATACCGATCCCGTTTTCTTCATCTATATCATAATATACCCACTTTTCATCGGAATCCTCACCTTCTTCTCTTCCTGCCACATCCTCAAGCGGAACAAAATCATAATGAAAGCTTTCAGTCACACCATCACCCGTATCGAATACCATGTCGACTCCATCAGATGTATCAACACCTGTCCAGCGGAGATAATCCTCATTACAGATCACATTGGAATCAAACACAGCCTGTGCATAGCTTTCCGTCTCATATTGGAATACGCCGCAAAAATCATTCAGAACATCTTCATATGATCTTCCGTCTATCATTACAGGAGGTCCATAGCTACGCAGCATTGAAAAATCTTCCAGATATCTTGTATTGCTGTTTAAACTGTACACATTGGAATGGCCGTCATACAGACAATGCATGATGCGGGATATCATCTGCCACTCTTCAAGAACGGATATTTCGGATATTCCGGAATTCCTGATATTACCTACCTCTTCCTGATACTGCCTTTCAACATCGGCAACTCTTGTATTACCATCCTCAAGCCATGCGGGATGACGTTCCCTGTACATCGCCATTACATAATCGATATCCTCTATAGCCTGATCTGCAGTTATCATCTCATCCAGAGAAAGGGTCTCCACCGATCCGCTGTTGACACCTCTGTGAGGATCTATGGCGAGCTTATAAATACCAAACAGTATCGCAGCCAGCCCCAGTATCCCGCATATAATGCCGATCAGTATCTTTAAGGCTTTTCCTTTTCTTTTTTTCGGCTCCCTCAATATAGCATCATTTTTCATTTATCAATTCTCCTCTTGCCGGTTTTTACTATCTTTATCATCAGAACTCCGTCACATCGCACTTTGACATGCTCCTTCCCTTCAGGAAGATCGTAGGCACCATCACAAGCGCATTGGAAATAAGGAACGCATTTAATCCTATATCAGAGTAGTACGGAAGGTACTGTCCCTTTGGCAGATACACCAGTTCGTTCATGAGCAGTGTAAACAGAAATATCATCCCGGCTCCTGCAAGATAAGCAATGTAATCCATCACAAGGAGTTCCAAAGCAACCTTCCTGTATATTTCCGCTTTGGTCAGTCCGATTGCCCTGAATACACCGAATTCATACCTTCTCTCAAGGTACTGTCCGGTTATGACCGAATTAACAACCACAGAAAGAATGATCGAAAGAAAAATGATACCTGCTCCGAATATCAGTATGAAGGGCTTGAACTGTTCGTCTATCAATTTCCTTTCAGGAATCGAAATATCAGCTTTCCGGTCACCCTGTATCTCTATGATATGCTGATACAGTTCATCTCCCGAAATATCCCTTCCCAGAACGTTCAGTCTTACAGGATCTCCCTCATACTCCGAATGCGCGACGTAAAAGACTATAAAGCTTTCATCGTCAAGAAGTGCTGCGATCCTGTAGCTTCCGAGAAATCCTTCCCTTACGCCGGAATCGATCACATCTCCCTTCTTAAGTCCATACTGGGCAGCAAGAGCTTTTGAGATACAGACAGTACCATCCTCAACCTCTGAAAGGTCTGCATTTATACCGAATACTTCAAAGGCGGTCTTAAGATCTTCAGGAGTTTCGAACACAAAGGAAGAGCTTCCCATCTGGAATCCCAGTGTGCTCATCCACTGAAGTCCGGCATATCCGCTGGGACTTCTGGGCATTACGATAAGTGACTCATCCTCAAGAAGATCTTTATAGAACTCCCCGAATTCCCTGTAATCCTCATCTGTTGACAGTGCACTGACATCGAACAGCTTATCCGAGTAATCCATATATGGATCCCAGTAATAATACACACTGTCTATATAATTACCCGCAAGAAAAAGAAGCGTCGTCAAAAAGAGCATGAAGATGATGATCAGGCTTCGTATTTTATTTTCCCTTATATAATAAAGCGGTGACAAAGGTCTCATTTGCTCAATTCTCCATCCCATATCTCCAGAACAAGATCGGCATCCGTCAGAATACTCTTATCATGGGTTATCACCATCACCAGTCTTTTTTCCGAATATTTCTTAAGTATCCTCATGACATTAAAAGCATTCTCATGATCCAGCGAAGCTGTAGGTTCATCGGCAAAGACTACTTTGGGATCATTGATCATAGCCCTTGCTATTGCGGTTCTCTGGCACTGTCCCCCGGAAAGTCTGGCGGGTTTCTTCGCGAATTCTTTTTCCGAAAGTCCAAGCTCTGCAAGCAATGCCGATGCCTTTTCCTGCACCTCATTTTTGCTTCCCGTTGCGGCAACCATCACATTATCCAGTGCACTCATATAAGGAACCAGATAGTGCTTCTGGAATATGAATCCGAACTCAGTTCTGCGCAGTCTCTCTCGTTCTTTCCCGGTGACTGCCGTGATCTCAATACCGTTATAGATTATGCTGCCTTCGGTAGGCTCCTTCAGAGTTGACAGACAGTACATAAGAGTACTCTTTCCGCTTCCCGAGGGTCCTATGATCCCTATCAGTCCCTTATCCGGAAGTGTCAGATCGATCTCCTTAAGGGCATATGTCTTGGAATCGGTGTTCATGTCATATATCATTGACAGATCTTTTACCTGGAACATTGATCTTCTCCTTTGGTTTCTCGTTTATTTTTCTACGGCATCTATTGTCCTGATCCTTGAAATGCAGGCAAGGGCAGGAATCTGAAGGATTCCAATCATGAATATGAATGTGGAAAGTATCTTGAACATATGCCCCGCATACAATACATGTCCTATCAGTCCTTTGGGTTCTATCACAAGCCTCTCTATGGCATATCCGCCTGCAAGGGAAAGGATCATGCCTGTCACAGCGGATATACCAAATATGATAAACATCTCACGGATCATCATCCCATATATGTCTCCCCTTCCGTATCCTATGGAAGAATACAGACAGTATTCCGATACACGGTTTCTCATGTAAGACACATAGGTTACCAGGATAAGGATCGCAAGGAATACCATAACAACGATCATGATCACATTTACCGCAGAACCGATAGCATCCTCTACATCCTTGCGATAAGCATCCCTGTAATGAACTCCGTCAATGATGTTATCCGAACTCTTTATCTTTATGCCTTCTTCAATAAGTACCGAAGTAAGATCCATAACAGATTCATCGCCCAGCACCACGAGATACGACCCGCTGTTGGTATGTCCCATGGGAGTTCCCACAGAGATCATGCAATCCGATCTTATGGTTCCGACTATCTTAAAGGTCTCTCCATACCAGTCCTTCATGAAGTATCCGCCAATGCTGTATCCCATATTCTTCATGATGGTCTCATCCACCAGCATTTCGCCGTCACCGGCCGGCATCCTTCCCTCTGTCAGACGGGCTTCCATATGATCCAGAAAAGCCGGGATCCGTTCTGGTTCCATCAGCGGGGTTTCAGCTGTCTGCTGTCCCACCACCGACTGATACATGCTGTAAAGTATCTGTGCGTAGAATACATCGCTTATACCCGGTCTGCTTTTAAGTCTTTCAATAAGCTGTTCCTGTTTTTCGTTATAGGCTGCCTCAAGTTCCTCATAGGTCTCATAACCTTTTACATCAAGTCCGTAGGAGCTTCCTGTTATGGAGGCATATGAGATCTTCTTCGGAAGCTCCAGCATTATGGGCCTGAAGCTCTCCGATGTTGTCTGAAGAAGGGTGTAGATCACATACATCGTCATCAGAGAAAGACTTAGTGCGGATATCTGCACCAGCAGTACGCGCATATTGTTTTTTACATATTTCCATGCCGAAAGTTTCATTTTCAATTCCTTCAAATGATGTTAAGGGATGCCGCATTCCGTTCATCTCTTTATGATCCCATACTACAACCTTAAGATCATGCACAACAGTGACCGCAGTCATGTATTTAATGACTTGATACATGACCGTGGTAAGGGATTTATCATCCGAATCCATGACCGTGGTCATATAGCATAAACAGTATGGGAATTAACGTGGATCCGGATATTGTGAATAATAAAACAATAGTGGCGGAAAACGTTTTTATACTATAGAATGGAAATATACATGCTAAGGAAAGCGTGGCTGAATGAGTGACAAAGTTCACAATAAAGACAATCGAATAATCGAAACCACCCTTAACAATATGTATGATGCCGGGAAAAGACCTCCCGAGCGCATATTCTGGTTTCTTGTGGTGGCATATCTCATCACCAATGTTGTGGTCTCCTCTACCGCCACTTCAGGAGGTACTATCTCATTCGGCGAACACAGCATACAGGTTTACACATTTGCCGGAGTATTCTCATCTATCTCCAATATGTGTGTGATATTCATGTCAGTCTATTATGGCAAAAAGGGATATTGGAGCGGTCTTACACTGCTTCTGATCCAGCTTCCGCTTGTCCTCCTAAGCATCATCAAAGGACACAATCTTAACAGCATTCCGGGTGTATTTGGTTCTCTGCTGACCATGACCGCCATTACCTTTGTATATTTCAACGGAAAAAAGATCGACAACTACCAGAAAAAACTGCGTGACGTTGCCGTCACTGACATCCTTACAGGTATCCCCAACGGATTTGCCTGTGATGAGCTTGTAAATACCCTGACCCGCAGGAATGAACCCTTTGCCAATGTGACCATCAATCTGAACGCCTTCAAGAGCATCAACGATACCATGGGATTTGATGCAGGCAATCAGATCCTCATGGATACCGCGTACAGGTTAAAAAGTGTGGCCGAAAGCGGAGAAACAGGAACCTTTGATTTTGTGGGAAGAACCTCCGGCGATGAATTTTCTCTTATCATACGGGGATACAAAACACCTGATGAACTGTATAAAGTCATCCAGATATATGATGAAGCCATCAATAAGCAATATACGGTTCTCGACTGTGACCTGTTTGTTTCAGCTTCTTTCGGATATGCTCTATACCCTGAGGATGGCGACACCCTTGACTCTGTGATTTCCCACTCCAACATTGCAATGAATGAGGTCAAGCGTAAAAACAACGGTAACCATATCCTCAGATATACCGAAGATCTCAACCAGAACAAGAAGCTCATAGAAATGGAGAGCAAGATAAGATCTGCGATAGATAATGACAGGGTCTTTTTCATGCTCCAGCCACAGTTCGATATGGAACACAGGCTCCGCGGTTTTGAGGCACTGGCCCGTATAAAGGATAAGGACGGCACGATCATCAATCCGGGAGACTTCATCCCCGTTGCAGAGAAGGTCGGACTTATCGATAAGATAGACGGTATCATCTATAAAAAAGCAGGTGGATTTATAGGAGAACATATTAAGAAAACCGGCTCAAAGGTTACCTTAAGTATCAATGTATCCGTCATGCATCTTATGAAGAAGGACTTTATCGATGAAATCTCGTCTCTACTTAGGACCACAGGTATTCCGGCTGATCAGCTTGAAGTAGAGATCACCGAATCGGTTATGATCGAATCTCTTGAAAAAGCAATGGACCGCATCAGCACTCTTCACATGATGGGTATTAAGATCGCAATAGACGATTTCGGAACAGGATTTTCATCCTTAAGCTATCTTAGCGAATTTCCTGCCAACCTTCTTAAGATTGACAAGGCCTTCATCGACAAGCTTCTTACCGGAGAAACATCAAAGCAGTACGTTGCAGGCATCATCTCCCTCGGACACACCATGGGATTTGATGTCATCTCGGAAGGAGTCGAAGAAGATGAACAGCTTGAGGTCCTCCAAAGAATAGGCTGCAATTACATCCAGGGATTCATATGGGGACGTCCTCTCCTTCCCGAAGATGCTGAGAAGCTCATTACCGACTGAAGGATACGAAATATCATTACAGAATACTAACAGGGGAGCCTGAAAGGCTCCCCTGTTAAATTTTTAGATTTAAAATGTGATCCTGATGTACAGATCCGGTACGTATCGTATTATATTTCAGGCCGCTTTTACGACATACTCGGTATAAAGTCTGTAATATTCACCGATTGCATCTTCAAACAGGCCGCGGAAATCCTCATCCTTATACAGACCGTCATTATTCTGTCTGATCCCGTCAAAACTCAGATGACATATCGCAGGGGGATTGTTAAGATCAAGTAATATCGCATTCCTGAGCTGTTCTGTTGTCTGATAAACAAGATCTGCTGACCAGAACTGATCCCCCGACTCATTACTCCATTTAGTAAATACAAGCTTGCATCCGATGGGAGTTGTCTTTTCTATAGCACCTTCAAGGTCATAATCCTCTGCACCGAGTGCAGCAAGCACGCTTCCTATATTGGAATCATGTCCGCACAGGAATGTGAACTTCCTGTTACTCATACCCATCTCATAATCGATCTCTTCAAGTAAAGGCTTGGCAACATTGATTGCAACAAGAGGCGCTGTAAAAAGTACATCCCCATATACATCCTTTATCTCTGCGATCTGTTCCCACTCTTCCATGGTAAGCTCATTGCCGAATGCAGCTTTCACGGCATCACTCTCTTCATAGTACTGCAGAGTCAGTGCATCGCTGACGGAACATGCTGTTTTCAGGGAACCTGATACAGCAGGTTCTGCCCCTGTGACAAGGGAGAAGATGCTGTCGTCAGTAACAAATCCGGTAATATCTCCGTTCTTGTAACTTTCGGAATCTGTAAGCCCGATCACCTCTGAAAGCAGTTCGTAATTGTCTTCAAGACCGGCTATACGGTCTTCGAACATATCCAGTATCTGATCCTTGGCATCTGCTGCGTATTCGTCGGTACAGAAGGTAAGCTGCGGAGTGAATACAGGATCCATCTTATCGAACTCTGCATGATATTCAACTTCAAGTCCTGCAGTAGGAAGAAGCGCCGATGCAAAATACTGAGCTGTTGCTATGGTACGCTGTTTGGAATTGGCATATATCCTGAACTCTCCGGGCGCAGGATCATAACCCGCTGTGATAAGCCCTTCCTCCTCCATCCATTTGCGGAAGTAATGACCCATTTCCGTTTCAAGGACTCCTCCTCTGAGTGACAGTTCACTAGGTGCGGATGTCCATTCGAACCAGTCATAGGGTGTTATGGAACCCAGAACAGAGCCTGCTCCGCTTAAGGGGGATCTGATATTATGTCTGCTGAGAACGATCACCTGCTCAAGCGTATATCCCTCATAAGATATGCTCCGGGTGATGTCCTCCTGATCAGCATCATCTGTGTCTTCATTCTCCGGATCAGCCTGGTCATCATTATCTTCTTCGTCATCATCCCCCGAACCGGCATCAGCATTCTCCACTCTTTCGATATCCTCAGACTGATCTATGGTGAGATCAAATCCTGCAAACATCTCATTATCCGGAATCTGCATCTCAAATCCGTCGGTATCATCCCAGGTAATAGTCCCCTGAGTGAGCTTAAGCCCCAGCACATGCCCGCCCATAGTCCTGTCATCGGAGATAAAGTGAAGATGCCATCCGGTGGCATTAAGATCCTTCATATAAGGCGGACAGTAAAGACATACCAGCGTACCATCCACATTCTCGTAATCAAAGAAAGTCTGATCAGTCTCAAGCACATCGGCAAGCGGCTTATAAGGCTCTTCCTGGGCCAGCTCGCTTCTGACATTTATCTCGGAAAACCTTCCATCAATCCTGACCATGTAGAACCTGTTGATGCCTCTTTCCTCAACTGTTTCATTCAGAATATCAAGGAGCGAACCGATATCTCCTATTCTCCTGATATCCATCTCCATATCACTGTCAAGAAATGTCACATTGGAGAAAGGAACTGTCTCGGTATCAGGCACCTCCTCAACAGTGCCATCACCTGCAGCACGGTACACTTCACCATCGATGACTATCATCTCACCGTTAAGGGCGTCGAATGTACCAAGGCCTGTGTCACCATGCTCCTTAAGTTCTTCAACAGTTATACTTCCATGATAATCCCCGAATGTAAGCCCCTGCAGAAGGGACACCTGGAACATCACATCCCTCTGTTCATCTGATACGGAAACATCCGGGAATTTATCGGATAATGCACGGTCTGTACGGCTTCTTTCCCCTCTTATGGGTCCGGAGCAGGCTGCAAGTGAAAATGTCATCATAAAAGCCATTGAAACAGATATAATCTTCTTGATCATCATATTTTTCTGTCCTTTTTTATCTGTTAACTTATCCGGAGATACAACATCCCCATTTAACTTTACCATTATAGAAAAAAAAGTGTAAGGAAAGCATACTTTTACTTAAGCGGACTGTACTTTCTTATGACAGATTCTGCACCGCGCAATCCGTCTGCAGCTGCCGAGGTTATCCCTCCGGCATATCCTGCCCCTTCTCCGAGAGGATAGATACCTGAGATCGAGCTTTCCAGATTCCCGTCACGCGGGATACGGACAGGGGAGCTTGTCCTGGATTCCACTCCTGCCATAATGACTTCGGGTGCATCGAAGTTCCTGATGGTATGTGCAAAGGAGGTCATTCCATCCACAAACAGCCTGTTGATCTTTTCGTCAAAAATACCTGTAAGATCACACCACTCATATTCACCTTTAAAGACAGGTTCAAAACCTTCACCTCTGCATCCATCATCTGAAGATTCGGAGGAGACTGTACTGTTCTCTGTTTTAATCACTGCATCCTTAAATTCACCGTATCTCTGAGCCGGGATTCTGCCCTGGGCAAGATCATACGCTCTCTTTTCAAGATTCCTCTGATATTCAATACCCGCAAGAGGATGATCCGAAGGATACTCGGATACGGGTATGCTGACGACTATGGCAGAGTTGGCATTGGCAGAGTCTCTTCCGCTGTAGCTCATCCCGTTAACACAGAGTTCTCCCTCTTCGGATGACGCATTTACCACATATCCTCCGGGACACATACAGAATGAGAACACGCCCCTGTCTTCAAAATTTGCCGTAACCTTATAGGGAGATGCACCAAGCAGTTCTGCAGCTTCGTATGAACCGTATCTGTCGAGGTTGATCATCTTCTGTGGATGCTGCACCCTGAAACCCGCTGCAAAGGGCTTTTGTTCCATCTTAAGGCCGTTATCATACAGCATCTTATATGTATCCCTTGCTGAATGTCCGGTTGCAAGTATGAGCACCTCACACGGGATTTCCTCCGGTGCTCCTTCACGGTCTGTGACAGTTACCGAAACAACTCTTCCTTCATTCATGGCAATACCTGTCAGTTTGGTTTCAAATCTGACTTCACCGCCGTTTTCGATTATCTTTTCCCTGATACTCTTGACAATACCCGGAAGAATGTCCGTACCAAGATGAGGCATCTGTTCATAGAGAATATCAAAAGGTGCTCCGTTATCAGAGAAGATCTTCAGGACTTCATGGATCCTTCCGTCCTTATCCTTAACGGATGTTGCCAGTTTGCCATCCGAAAATGTACCTGCACCTCCCTCACCGAATTGAACATTCGATATGGTATCAAGAACTCCGGTTTCCCAGAATCTCTTTACATCATTCTTACGCTCTTCAACGCTTCTGCCCCTCTCGATAATAAGCGGCTTATATCCCCTGAGTGCCAGTTCGTATGCGCAGAATAGTCCTGCAGGACCCATACCTGTGATAACAGGTCTGTGTGTCAGTTTTTCATTGCCGCCTTCGGGTGCTTTATATAAGACCGGAGAAAAAACAGAAACTGATGCATCCTTTCTTAACTTCTTCAATATCTTCTCATCATTTCCCGTCCTGACCCAGACACTGTATACGTTAAAAAGCTCCGGTTTCTTACGTGCATCCAGAGACTTTCTTATGATACCCAGTTCAAGGATATCTTCTTTCCTGATACCCAGTTTACGTGACACTGCTTTGATCAGGCCTTTATCATCTTTTGATGGGGCGCATTTAAGCTGGTCTATACGGATCATTTCATAACACTCCTGCCTGCGATAAGCCCGGTTGCCCAGGCAAGATAAAGATTGTATCCACCGCATTTTCCGTCTATATCGAGAAGTTCTCCCGTAACATAAGCACCGTTTACATCTTTCAGCATACAGTTCTTATCTATAAGACAGGGAGAAATACCGCCGCACATAGTCTGTGCCTTCTCTTTACTCTCCGTACCTGTCACGGTGAAGGTAAGCTCCTTACACAGTGTGATCAGTCTGTCGATATTATCTGAGGGAATCTTTGATACTTCATCCCTTCCGGATATTCCGGCTTTCAGATAGATATACTTGGCGAGTTTATCATTGAGCATTCCATTAAGGAGCTCATATATCTTCCTGTCAGGATGAGTATTTATATAATTCATGATATATGATGACAGTTCATCACTTGTCATTTCCGGCATAAGATCGATACAGACCGTAACATATCTTTCCATATCAAGGTACACGGAGGCCTGTCTGCTGATCTGAAATACGGGGATTCCCGAAATGCACTCTTTTGTAAACTGAAGTTCACCCTCATCGCTCCCAAGGAGTTCATCACCGGAATAAAGAGATACCCTTCCCTTTGCCCTGACGCCCGCGCAGGATGTTATATCTTCCGATACAGTAAGTCCGCATAATGCAGGAAGATTATTTCTGAACCTGTTTTTATCCTTCAAAAGAGATCCGAACATAACAGCAGGATCGGAATTCTTTATCTCAAAACCGCCTGAGCCGAGTCCGGAGGCAAGGATAACACGGTCACATTTCACCTGCGAATCATTTACTTTAAGCAGGAAGCCATCATCCGATCTTTCAATACATGTTACAACTGATGAATAAACCGGTTGCACTCCTGCGCTGTTTAATTCGGTCATAAGTGCATTCAGAACAGATGATGCCTGCATCGATCTGGGATACAGATATCCGTTTTTCGATACAGTGATAATTCCGAGTGAATCAAAGAAAGATTTCAGATCATAGGCAGTAAATGAAGAAATGAGTTCATCAAGGAACTCATCACCTTCCCTGTCCGAAGTATAGAAACACGATGCATCAAGGTATTCATTACCAAGATTACATCTGCCGTTACCGGTGGCGAGGATCTTTCTTCCCGGTCTGTCGGATGCTTCATAGATAGTTATCTGAGCGGGATCGGCACCGCTTCTTATTGCAGAAATGGCTGCAGTCATCCCGGATGCACCGCAGCCAATGATCGATATCCTCATTTCAGATCACCTTTAGAATCTGTCCAAGCGAGTACAGCACTCCGCCAAGGGGCATGAGTTTCAGTTCCGCATCCGTGTAATTCCTCAAAAGAAGGAGAACGGAATGATATATGATCAGCCCTATGGGAATACACATGATCATTGTAAAGAGATTACCCAGATGAGCAGCTGCAGCATTTGTTATGAGCAGCATGAATATCGCGGTAACGGCACCGGACACCACAGGAAGAAGTACATTCCTGAGAGGATCGAACACCATTCCCATTTTAAGATAAGTAATGACGCACCACATGATCATGGAGACAGCCGAGTATACTATCACGGCTATTGTAAATCCCATGTAGAAGCTCAGCTGCGAACCACCGCATATCCTTACCGCCATGATGGAAAGGAGTCCGGCAACCGCATCGGCTATGATCCTGAGAAGACGGTCATCCCTCATCATGCAGAGCTGATCCGCAAAAAGAGCCATGGATAAGAATACTGATGCCATAACAATTAGTCTGAGTTCTGTCGAAAGGGACATTCCAGACTCTGCGAGAAGCAGTCTGCCCATCAGCTTTGCTACTGCAGCAAAGAATCCTGTACAGAAAACCGAAGTGATTGCCACGATATGTATTCCAAAATCAAAGTATGATCTGGACATTCCCTTTTCATTTTTACGCACACTGTTCACCCAGCTGACAGATGCGGCTGTTCCGCTGTAACCTGCAGCGATGGAGGATATGGCAAAGGGAATGAACAGAACGGTAAATGCCGTTCCTATGACTGTTGCGTCATGAGCCGATGAAGCTGCGGCAACAAGGAAAATGCAAAATACGGTGCCATGCACAAGACTTCCGGCTCTCTTCTTCCAAAGGTTCAGAAAAACGGCAACCGGTCTGTCCTTGCCGGAATATGATTCGTAACCGCCGGCCGTCTTCACCTTCAGGCCCAGCCTGACAATGAACAGGAAAGCAAATACCAGTGCTTCCGAAATACAGAAACCGATAAAAAGTCCGGAAGATGCATATACATATTTAAGGTCATCGTCCATAAGAAGCGTGGCCGCAATGACACCTTTGTCATAAAATGAACTCATGAACAGATATCCTAAGAAGATCCTGAACACTTCTCTTACAAGTCCTGAAATGCATATGGCTTTATCGCCTGATGAAACCGATGCATATCCGATCAGATACTCGTTGATCATCCTGAAGAAAAAGAAAACAGCCAGATAAATACCAAGATACCTGCCCTTAGGAAGTCCCATAACTCCTGACATAAGCTTAAAGTTCAGCACTCCGCAAAGTATGGCTCCGATGACTCCGAACACAAGCTGATTCACAAAAGCCATGGACAGAATGCTCATAGCATTATTCCTCTGTCCCTTTGAAAGTCTGGCTCTTACCATTCTCGAAACAACGTCGGAGAATCCCTCTCCCAGCACCATCCATATCAGCGCACATACCAGATACGAACAGACCATATATCCTGTTCCCGTATCGGAAAGAATATGTCTGTACACAAATACGGAAAGTACAGATATCAGAAGTGCTATATATTCTGTCTTTTTCTTATAGATATAGTTTTTCATCAGTTTCCTCTTGTGATGCCTAATCTGTCCAGTATATTTTCCTGTCTGGAGAACATATCCTTTTCTTCATCAGGTGTCATGTGGTCATATCCGCAGAGATGAAGACAGCTGTGAGCCGTAAGAAACGCCATCTCCCTTTTTATGCTGTGTCCGAAATCCTCCGCCTGTGAAAAGATCCTGTCGGCGTTAAGTATTATATCCCCGAGCAGAAGTTCCCCTGTTTCCGGATCTGTATAATCAGCTTTTCTTTCATCCGGAACGGTAAAATCAGAAGGTCTCTCAAAATCAATGTTAGGAAATGAAAGAACATCCGTAGGAGAATCAATCCCCCTGTAATCCCTGTTGAGCTGTCTGATACCTTCGGAATCCGTTATCAGAACATTCACGGATGCATTATCAACAGGCGCTCCTTCAGATGAAAATGCCTCCAGGCACACGGTCCTTATAAGCCCGGATTCATCAAATCCAAAATCCTCTTCCGTTTCATTTTCAATGTAAAAAGTCATTATTTATGCTTTCTGTCCTGTGTTCTCTTATTCTCGTAATCTTCGTATCTCTTTACTATCTTCTGTACAAGAGGATGCCTTACAACGTCCTTGCTTGTAAGTCTGCAGAATGCGATCTCATCCATGCTTCCGAGAACCTTCATGGCAACATCAAGTCCCGAAACGGTTCCGGGTGCAAGATCCTTCTGCGTGGCATCTCCCGTGACGACTACCTTGGAACCGAATCCGATCCTTGTAAGGAACATCTTCATCTGAGCAGGAGTTGTATTCTGTGCTTCGTCCAGTATGATGAACGCATTATCAAGAGTTCTTCCTCTCATATATGCAAGAGGAGCCACTTCGATAAGCCCTTTCTCCATATTGAGATTGAATTTTTCAGGGCCCATTATCTGGAATAGCGCATCATACAGCGGTCTTAGATACGGATCCACCTTGCTCTGAAGATCACCGGGAAGAAATCCCAGCTTTTCACCTGCCTCTATGGCGGGTCTCGTAAGGATGATCCTTCCCACCTCTTCGTTCTTGAACGCAGTGATCGCCATAGCCATGGCAAGATAGGTCTTTCCCGTACCTGCAGGACCTACACCGAAGGTTATCATCTTATCCCTGATCGCACCGACGTAGGCTTTCTGACCGAGAGTCTTGGGCAGTACAGGCTTTCCTGCAGCTGTATGACAGATAACATTGGAGCCGGTCTCACTGAGCGCACCTTCGTGGTCTTCCGAAGCTTCTTCTATTGCATAGTTGACACTCTGTTCTTCTATCTCGTTGCCCTTTCCGGAATAATCCTTAAGATCCATTATAACTGACATAGCCTTTCTGGCATTCTCTTCATCTCCGTAAACATAGAGATATCCGTTTCTTGATACCACTCTTACGTTCATTGAGGACTCAACCTTTTTGATGTATGCGTCCCTCATGCCGAAGATGTTTCTCATCTCATCGCCTGTCAATTCGGCTTTTATTGAAAATCCTTCCATTTAACCTCTCTGAGAAAATCATTCAATTATCATTTTGATCAGATCCTGTGGTGCAGGCTCTGCATCTGATATAACATACGAAGCTTTAAGCTTGTCAACAGCTTCTGACAGATTCTTTTCATCGTTATAATATACGATGGCAAGGTCATCACCGGTCCCTACATGATCTCCGCGTTTCTTAAGGAGTCTGATGCCTACGGACAGATCTATCACATCCTCCTTGGATGCTCTTCCGCCTCCGAGCATCATGCATGATACTCCCACTTCATCGCATATGATCCTCTCAACATATCCGGATCTGTCAGCCTTTATGTTGATGCACTTATCCGAAACCTTAAGCGTCTCGGGATGGTAGACCTGATCTGCACTTCCGCCCTGTGCCTCAATGAATTCCCCAAGCTTTTTAAGAGCAGCTCCGCTCTCTACAGCTTCCTTTGCAAGAGCACGCGCTTCATCAACAGATGATGCCCTGCCTCCGAGCATAATCATATATGACGCAAGTGTCATAACAAGCTCTGTAAAATCCTCAGGGCCTTTACCCATAAGAGTATCTATGGCCTCTCTTACTTCGATGGCATTACCCACGGCATTTCCAAGAGGCTGGTCCATATCGCTTATGACTGCAATGCACTTTCTTCCTGCTCCCTTTCCGATCCGTACCATCTCCTCTGCAAGAGCCTTTGAATCCTCAAGAGTCTTCATGAAAGCCCCGCTTCCGGTCTTCACATCAAGTACAATGGCATCTGCACCTGCGGCAAGCTTCTTGCTCATTATGGAGCTTGCTATAAGGGACATGTTCTCAACTGTTCCGGTAACATCCCTAAGGGCATAGAGCTTCTTATCTGCGGGAGCAAGATCGGCTGTCTGTCCCATTATCGAGATGCCTATCCTGTTCACATTATCAATGAACTCAGATGTGGAAATGGATACATTGAATCCGTCAAAGCTTTCCAGCTTATCGATGGTTCCTCCTGTATGTCCGAGTCCTCTTCCGCTCATCTTGGCTATTGGCACACCGCATGCCGAGACGATGGGAGTAAGGGCAAGAGAAGTCTTATCACCGACGCCTCCCGTAGAATGCTTGTCAACCTTGATCCCCCTGATCGCGGAAAGATCCAGCTTATCACCGGAATTCTCCATTTCGGTGGTCAGAGTCAGAGTCTCTCTTTCATTCATTCCACGGAAATAGATCGCCATCATCAGTGCGGAAACCTGATAATCGGGTATCTCTCCTTTTGTATATCCTTCTACGAAAAAAGAGATCTCTTCATCAGTGAGTTCATTCCCGTTCCTTTTAGACGTTATGATGTCCACCATTCTCATGACCAGATCTCCTTTCAATCCAATAAAATATTAAATTATGCCTTTATCACGGCTTATTAACGTATCTTCTTTTTACAGATATCCGCAAGAACACAACCCTCGCACATGGGACCCTGTGCCTTGCACACAGCTCTTCCGTGGTCCACAAGTCTGTGACAAAGTGCTCCCGATTCTTCAGGTGGAACGATCTTCCTAAGCTGCATCTCCACCAAAAGCGGATCCTTAGAGCCATCGGACAGTCCGATCCTTCCTGAAAGCCTTATGCAATGCGTGTCACACACATATGATTCCTTGCCGAAGATATCTCCCAGAATAAGATTGGCACTTTTTCTTCCAACCCCCGGAAGACTGAGCAGTTCCTCCATTGTATCCGGGACCCTTCCGCCAAACTTCGTAACCAGCATGCTCATGCAGGCCTTGATATCCTTAGCCTTTGTCTTGAACAGTCCGCAAGGTCTTACTATGCGTTCAATATCAGACAGATCTGCCGAAGCAAGTGCTTCAGGCGAAGGGTACTTTTCGAACAGTTCGGGTACAGTCTCATTGACTCTCTTATCCGTACACTGTGCGGCAAGCCTGACACTGACCAGAAGCTGCCATGCATGTGAAGTATCAAGGGTACAGACAGAATCGGGATATTCCTTTTTCAGACGGAGGATCACTTCCTCTGCCAGCTGTTTTTTTCTCATTTGTGATACGGTTCTCCGCGCATTATCCTGAAGGCCCTGTATATCTGCTCAGAAAGGATCACTCTCATAAGCTGATGCGGAAATGTCATATCCGAAAAGCTGAGCTTTTGATCCGCCCTTTCAGAGACCGATCGGTCAAGCCCGTTGGAACCGCCTATTATAAATGCTATATCGCTTTTGCCGGATACGAACAGATCTGACAGCATCTTCGAAAAACCTTCGGAATCCGTCTTTTTTCCCTTTATCTCGAGAGTGATGACGTGCATGCCGGGCTTCAATTGCTTCAGTATCCTCTCTGCCTCTCTGGCAAGTATCACGGATGCATCTCCGCTTCCAAAGCCCTGGTCCGATTCATCCTCCACTTCGATGATCCTGAAAGTGCAATACCCGGAAAGTCTCTTGGAATATTCCGCTATTGCATCACGATAGAATGACTCTTTGATCTTCCCTACGCATATGATACTTATATTCATTCGGTTCTCTCTTCAAATATCATGTCATAGATCTTGTCATCTATCAGATCATCGAGAAATGCAGGATCAATGCCTACGAATTTTCTGCCTATGGCTTTTTTCAGATAATCGGCTCTCTTGAAATACAGGATCTCAGGCTCATCGCCATCTTCAACACCCGCAAGCTCATCGATACCGTTATGATCAAGTTCCTTCTCTACATAATCCAGTATCCTCTTTTCCAGAGTGTGATCTGATTTTGCTTTTTTCTCAAATATTCCCGCACTCCTTATAGAGGTTATTCCCATCACAAGAAAGAGAACAGAAACAGCAAACAGCACACCGTATGAAAGATACGGATTACCCAGATATTCCGGGATCACCCGGATCACGGTCAATATGACAAAGACAACTCCAAGACCACCGATAACTGTAAGAAGTAAACCGGTTGAACGGTAATCCGTGGCCTTGTCATTATTTCGGATATAAGGTGCTCCGGTCTGCGGTTCTTCGGAAGAAGGCTGAGGATCTTCAGCCTTTTCCGAATAGCCGTAGCTTTCGCTTAATTCCTTTTCATCGCCGGACATATGATCATCCTTTTATGAATTCATCAATAGCCTTAGCTGCTTCCTTACCGGCTCCCATGGCGAGTATAACGGTTGCTGCACCTGTTACGGCATCTCCGCCTGCATATACGCCTTCTCTGGATGTCTTACCGGTATTTTCCTCAGCTACGATACACTTTCTCTTATTGGTATCAAGTCCCTTGGTGGTCATTGAGATAAGAGGGTTAGGTGATGTTCCGAGGCTCATGATAACGGTATCGACATCGATATCAAACTCTGAACCTGCAACGGGCTGAGGGCTTCTTCTTCCGGATTCATCGGGCTCGCCGAGTTCCATCTTAACGCATCTGATTCCCTTTACCCAGCCGTTCTCATCACCGAGGATCTCGGTAGGATTGGTAAGAAGATCGAAGATGATGCCCTCTTCCTTGGCATGGTGAACTTCCTCTACTCTAGCAGGAAGCTCCTCTTCGCCTCTTCTGTAAACGATATGAACCTCTGCTCCGAGTCTGAGAGCTGTTCTGGCAGCGTCCATGGCAACGTTACCGCCGCCTACAACGGCAACCTTTTTACTCTTCATGATAGGGGTAGGAGAATCCTCACGGAAGGACTTCATGAGATTGCTTCTGGTAAGATATTCGTTGGCTGAGAATACTCCGTTTAATGTCTCACCGGGGATGTTCATAAATCTGGGAAGTCCTGCTCCCGATCCGATGAATACGGCCCTGAAGCCTTCTTTCTCCATAAGCTCATCGATGGTCACGCTTCTTCCTACCACAACATTGGTCTCGATCTTAACACCGAGCGCCTTTACGTTTTCTATCTCTCTGGCAACAACTCTTTCCTTGGGAAGTCTGAACTCGGGAATACCGTAGACCAGAACTCCTCCTGCCTGATGAAGTGCCTCAAAGATGGTCACATCATATCCGAGCTTTGCAAGATCACCGGCACAGGTGAGTCCGCTGGGGCCTGAGCCTATGACTGCAACCTTTATTCCGTTGTCGGGAGCTGTCTTTTTGGGCTTAAGTCCATGCTCCATTGCATAGTCTGCAACAAATCTCTCAAGCTTTCCGATGGAAACAGCTTCACCCTTGATGCCTCTTATGCACTTGCCTTCGCACTGGGTCTCCTGAGGGCATACTCTTCCGCACACTGCGGGAAGCGCGGAAGACTGGGAAATAATGCTGTAAGCCTCCTCGATATTGCCTTCCTTGATCTGCTGGATAAATCCGGGAATATTGATGGATACGGGACATCCCTTCATGCACTGTGCATTCTTGCAGTTAAGACATCTTGAAGCCTCAGCCTGCGCCTCTTCAAGGGAATAGCCATAGCAGACCTCTTCAAAATTCTTTGCTCTTTCCCCGGGTTCCTGCTCCCTGACGGGTACCTTCTTCATTACATCGACTTCCATTTATATATCTCCTTTAAGTTATGATCATGGTAAAAACAAATGTGTTTTCTGAAAGGAACCGAGTTATCAGCAGTTTCCGCATCCGCCGTGATGGGTTGCACCTTCCTTAAGTTCGAGCATCTTTCTGCCCTCTTCGGTCTTGTACATTGCCTGACGTCTCATGGACTCGTCAAAATCCACAAGCCATCCGTCGAACTCGGGGCCGTCGATGCAGGCGAACTTTATCTCATCTCCCACATGAACACGGCATGCACCGCACATTCCGGTACCGTCTACCATGATAGGGTTCATGGATACGATGGTAGGGATCTCAAGCTTTTTGGTAAGCTGAACTGCAAATTTCATCATGATGAGGGGACCAATCGCGACACATCTGTCATATTTCTTGCCTTCATCTATAAGGGACTGGAGACATACGCAGACATTACCGTTTCTGCCGTAGGAACCGTCATCGGTTGTAACATACACATTGTCAGCAACAGTTTTGAAATCATCCTCAAGAATGACAAGATCCTTATTCCTTGCACCGATGATAACATCAGCGGGAACGCCCTGCTCCTTGAGCCACTTAAGCTGGGGATAAACGGGTGCTGTTCCTACACCTCCTGCGATGAAGATGATCTTTTCCTTCCTGAGATCTTCAATACTCATCTCTGTAAGTTCCGAAGGACGGCCAAGAGGTCCAACGATATCGGTAAAGCTGTCTCCTTCATTGAGGTCAGCCATAAGGGTGGTTGATGCTCCGATGGTCTGGAATACGAGCACTATGGTACCCTTTTCGCGGTCATAATCGCAGATCGTGAGAGGGATCCTCTCTCCGTCAGATGAACCTCTGACAATGACAAACTGTCCGGGAAGACATCTGTCAGCGGTACGCTTTGCTTCGACCTCCATTCTGATAATGTTGTCCGTCAGATAGGATTTGCTTAAGATCTTGTACATTTTATTTCCCTTTCCCTAAAAAAAGATTTATCCATCAATACCTGTCCCCGGTGCACTGTTCACCATATAAACGGACTCTTACAGGCACTTAAGTCCGTACATATGATGAACCCTGCACCCGACACATCAGGTATTTTCAGTTTCGGTATTTTCTGCAGATATATTCTCTGCATCTTCATCACCGGCAGCAGTTTCCCGTGATCCGTCCGGACCCGGGTTATCCGCAGCTCCTTCATCTGCCCGGTCAGTTGTATCAGGCATTACAAGTGGGATCAGCTCACCCTCCGGTGTTTCAACATATGGTATTCCGTCTATATTTTTTCCGACGGTTACAAATTCACCTGATTCGCCGATAATGCATGGAATACCGTCAACGGTATATATACCGAATCCGTAATCCAGGATAACATGCTCTTCTTCCTTCTTATCGTCGTAGGGTTCGATCGCTTCGTACAGCTCCTCGCTCTCTATAACGATCTTGCGCTCGGTCACAGCGCTCCATATGCCATACGGATTGAGGACACATACCTTGAAATCATACTCTCCCTTTGTAAGGAGAAGAGGTACGGAATACTCTGATGAATACAGATCGGGATCCCTTCCGTCAAGAGTATAGAATATCCTGCCTCTTCCGGGGATCGTTATCTTGAACAGCTGGTCTGTTCCGTAATAACCGCTGTCGAGATTGAACTCCGGAGTCATGATGCAGTAATCTATGTATTTTTCCTTCACCTCTACATTATTGCACCCGAGAAGGATATCTGCCATGGATACATAGTCACCGGCATTTTCATAGATGGTAAGGAGCTTCTCATAGCTTTCGGCATTTTGTTCCGAGGTGGCAAAGGACATGCCTATAACGGAAAGAAGAAGATTCTCATATTTGATCATCTCTCCGTCTTCCTTGTAGAGCTTCGCCAGATATAAAAGTGCCTCAACATCCGCAGCATCCTTGGCTTCTATACCCTCGAGTATCGCCTTGGCCTGTGCGGAATCACCGTTTATCGCAGCTTCTCTTGCAGACTCAAGGAGAAAGTCGGTCCTGCCAGACATGTTGATAAAACCGAGGGAAACCGAAGCAAGTATCATTATACTTGCCGCAAGAAGTGCAAATCTGGTCCATCCGTATTTAGATTGTTTTTCTTCAGTGAAACCTTCGCTTTTCCTTACAGGTCTCTCGTCATTGGCTCCCTCGGGGGATCTGCCGAAATCGGCTTCCTCTCCGTCAAGATCGTTCAGCAGGTTCCTGACAGTATCTTCTGCCTTTCTCTCAGCGAACTCCTTAAAATCGGGAACTATATGAACATCCTTACCGCACTTTGGGCAGTACAGGCTGCCTTCAGGTATCTCGGTTCCGCATATTTCACATTTCATATGATACCGCGTTTCTAACCGCTTATCTTCTTCATTTCACCTGTGATCATCTGTATTTTGCACCGGAACAGGTCCGTTTGTGCAGAAGCAGACAATTCCGACGGTCTGTTTTATCAGAGGACCGAAGACAGACAATTATACATCAGCATGGCTATTGTCATGGGGCCAACTCCGCCGGGAACCGGGGTAATGGCTGAGGCAACAGGCTCTACCGAATCATAATCAACATCTCCGCACAGCTTTCCGTCCTCATTTCTGTGGATGCCCACATCGATCACCACTGCTCCGTCCTTAACATACGTAGCATCGATGAATTTAGGCTTTCCGATGGCAACAACAAGGATATCAGCTCTCTTTGTAACCTCCCTGAGGTCAGCGGTGCGTGAATGGGCTACGGTTACAGTTCCGTTCTCCCTGAGAAGAAGCATCGCCATGGGCTTTCCCACAATGTTGCTCCTGCCTACAACAACACACTCTTTTCCCGAAATCTCAATACCGGACCTCTTGAGGAGCTGTATGACTCCGGCGGGGGTACAGCTTACATATCCCTTCTTGCCGATGGAGAGCTTTCCGACATTTACGGGATGGAATCCGTCCACATCCTTAAGGGGAGAGATTGTATCCAGTACTCTGTCCTCATTGATACCTGCGGGAAGAGGGAGCTGTACAAGGATACCGTTCACATCGTCCCTGGTGTTAAGTTCCTCTATAAGCTCAAGGAGCTTTTCTTCGGTAGTATCTGCGGGAAGCTCGTATGAAAGAGATCTGATACCGCAGTATTCACACGCTTTCTTTTTATTTTTCACATATACCTGTGATGCGGGATCTTCTCCTACAAGTATCACTGCAAGTGTAACGGTGATACCCTTTGCAGCCAGTTCTTCAGTCTTAGCCTTAATCTCATCCTTTACGGCAAGTGAGATTGCTTTTCCGTCAATGATCTTAGCCATATCCTACTCCTTGAAATATTAAAACAGTCCGGTTATCTTTCCGTTATCGTCAACATCGATATTATATGCGGCGGGAGTTTTGGAAAGTCCGGGCATTGTCATGATGCTTCCGGTAAGTACGACAACAAATCCTGCACCGCTGCTTACATATACTTCCCTTACATGCATCCTGAATCCGGAAGGTCTTCCCAAAAGCGAAGGATCGTCCGAAAGTGAATACTGTGTCTTGGCCATGCATACGGGAAGATTTCCGAAGCCCATATCCTCTATCTTTCTGATCTGCTTTACAGCCTCCGATGAGAACTCAACACCGTCTGCTCCGTAGATCCTGCCTGCGATGGTCTCAATCTTCTCACGGATGGGCATATCATCGGGATATGCGGTCTTAAAGTCTGCTTTTCCCTCTTCGATGGTATCGATAAGGATCTGTGCAAGTTCCGTTCCGCCTTCTCCGCCCTTTTCCCATACACGTGCAACGGACATCCTGCAGTCTTTGGATGCACAATAATCCCTTATGAATCCTATTTCCGCATCGGTATCGGATACGAATGCATTGAGTGCCACCACAACGGGAAGGCCGTAGCTCTGGATATTTTCGATATGCTTTCCGAGATTCTCTATACCCTTCTTAAGTGCCTCGAGATTCTCAGTGCCAAGCTCTGTCTTGGGAACACCGCCGTTATACTTAAGAGCCTTTACGGTAGCCACAAGAACAACCGCATCAGGCTTAAGTCCGGACTGCCTGCACTTGATATCAAAGAACTTCTCAGCACCGAGATCGGCACCGAAGCCGGCCTCTGTTATGCAGTAATCAGCAAGCTTGAGAGCCGCCCTTGTTGCGATGACGGAGTTGCATCCATGTGCGATATTGGCAAAGGGTCCGCCGTGTACAATGGCGGGAGTGTGCTCCAGAGTCTGGATGAGATTGGGTCTGATGGCATCCTTGAGAAGTGCGGTCATTGCACCTACAGCCTTTATATCAGCTGCCGTTACGGGATTGCCGTCAAGATCGTATGCAACGATTATCCTTCCGAGTCTCTTCTTCAGATCCTGGAGATCTTCGGAAAGACAGAGCACTGCCATGATCTCACTTGCAACGGTGATGACAAAGTGATCTTCCCTTACGAATCCGTCAGACTTTGAGCCAAGACCCACAACTATGTTTCTGAGGCTCCTGTCGTTCATGTCCATACATCTCTTCCAGACAACGCTTCTGGAATCGATCCTTTTTTCATTTCCCTGCTGGATATGATTGTCCAGGAGAGCTGCCAGAAGATTGTTGGCAGAAGTGATCGCATGGAAGTCACCGGTAAAATGAAGGTTAAGATCCTCCATGGGCACAACCTGTGCCATTCCGCCCCCTGCAGCTCCTCCCTTGATCCCGAAGCAGGGTCCGAGTGAAGGCTCTCTGAGTGCGATGATAGCCTTTTTATCAAGCTTCGCAAAAGCCTGGCCGAGTCCGACAGTGACAGTCGTCTTACCCTCTCCTGCGGGAGTGGGATTAATGGCTGTTACAAGAATGAGCTTTCCGTCTTTGCCCTTCGATATCTTCTTAAGGCACTCATCACTAAGCTTAGCCTTGTACTTTCCGTAGAGTTCAAGATCATCCGGATCGATGCCGGCATTCCTTGCAACTTCAGTAATGGGGAGCATTTCACAGCTCTGTGCGATCTCAATGTCTGATTTCATCTCTTTTTCCACCTGTATAACTCTTATTGTATTGATCAATCCGGCAATGCCGGTATCACTTCAGAATATCCCGGTCATTCCGGAGGAGTATCCTTACTGTGCAGCAGCACATTGAACTCATCCTCCGTCATAAGGATATCTCTCGGCTTGGTGCCCTGTTCCTGACCGACAACACCGTATTCCGCAAGATAATCCATGATCCTTGCAGCTCTGTTAAATCCGATCTTCAGAACTCTCTGCAGATAACCTATTGAGGCCTTACCGCTCCTTATAATATATAATCCTGCCTCTGCAAACAGATCATCTCCGAATACCGATGTACCCTGTGCGGCACCGGATGATGCCGACGATGAAGACTGAGGTGTGGGATCCATGCCCGCTTCAATATCCTTGATAGTCTTCTTGAGTTCCTCGATGCCATCCGCATCGGAAAGGGGATTTCTGAAATAGGGATCGTTGCTCACGCCTCTCAGATACCCTGTAACCCTGCTGACCTCTTCATCGGATACAAAGGCTCCCTGAAGTCTGTCAGGCTTAAGCTTGCCCTGGGGGTAGAACAGCATGTCTCCCTTTCCGAGAAGCTTCTCGGCACCCACGGTATCAAGGACGGTCCTTGAGTCAACACCGCTGGATACGGCAAAGGCGATTCGGCTGGGCATATTTGCCTTTATAAGTCCGGTAATGACATCAACGGAGGGACGCTGGGTCGCAACTACCAGGTGCATTCCCGCAGCTCTCGCAAGCTGTGCCAGACGGCATATGGATTCCTCAACTTCCTTGGCTGCAACCATCATAAGATCTGCCAGCTCATCGATAATGATGACGATCCTGGGCAGCTTCCTGAGCACCGGAGCAATTGAATCCGTCTCATCATGCTGATCGATGGGGAAGGGATCTCTCCTTCCATGATTCACATCCTCAACATACTGGTTATATCCTTCGATATCCCTTACTTCCCTGTCGGCAAATGCACGATACCTTCTCTCCATTTCCCTTACGGACCACTTGAGCATCTCGGAAGCTGCCTTGGCTTTGGTGACCACTCCGAAGGGAAGATGTGGAATGTTGTTATAAACCTTGAGTTCAACCACCTTGGGATCCACCAGTATCAGCTGTACATCCTCGGGAGAGGATTTGTACAGAAGGCTGAGGATAAGGGTGTTGATGCATACCGATTTACCGGAACCGGTTGTACCTGCGATGAGCACGTGGGGGAACTTCGCAATGTTGGTAACAACGGTATTTCCTTCAATATCCTTTCCTACGGCAAAGGAAAGAGGATCCTTGGAATCACCAAACTGTCTGCTGGAAAGAAGGTCACCAAGCAGTACGGGAACTGCCTTGGAATTCGGAACCTCGATACCGATGGCGCTCTTTCCCGGAATGGGAGCCTCTATCCTGATATCCGTGGCAGCAAGAGCCATCTTGATCTCATCCGAAAGATTAACGACTCTTGAAAGCTTGGTACCCTGGCTTACAGTAAACTCATACCTGGTTACGGTAGGTCCCTGGGAATAATCTCCCATTTCAGCTTCTATTCCGAAGGATGCAAGAGTCTCAACCAGTCTGGTCTGTACCTCTCTTATCTCCGTAGCGGCATCCACCTTTGATCCGCCGTTTTTCTTAAGGAACTCCAGTGAAGGAGGTGTATATCTGAATCTGCCTGATCTTCCGGATGCAGACTTCTTTGGAGCAGCTGCCTTTGCATCTGCAGCGGATTCAGCTAAAGGCTTTCTGTCAGCCTTCTCCTCTGCCTCTGGAGCAGGCTTTTCCGCTGCAGGGGCAGGACTCTTTTTAGGCTCTGTTTTTTCTGCTGCGATAACAGGTTCATCAGTTCCATGACCGGATACTTTTATCCTGTGTTCGGAATTGACCTGAACCTTCTCGAATCTTAATTCCTCTTTCTCGTAAGAATAACCGTCATCTTCGTATGTATCATCGGGAGCAGCAGGTTCTTCATATGCAGGCTGTGCTGACGAACCGGGTCTCTTGTCCGGATCACTCCATCCGCCGGATGAAGCACTGTATCCGGGATCATCATTTTCATACTCATCATCAGCTTCAACATAATTCAGCTGATGCATCTCACCGGTATGCTTCGGCTCAAATGCAGCTTTACGGGCAGGAACTTTCTCAACCTTAAGGATATTCTTTGCATCCTCGGTCTCCTCACGTACCTTCCTGTTCTGCTCCTTCTTGATGTGCTCTTCTTCGGTTCTCTTTTTTACATTGTTCTTCCAGTTCTCGAGTCCGGAAGAAACCTTGGGGAGAACCTCCTTCTTCTTGCCTTCACGTTCCTTGTTGATCTTCTCTGTGACCGTAAGAGCCCGGCTGGGAGCTGCCGGCTGATCTTCAGGCACATCTTCTGCCTGATCATCATTTCCTTTATCGGGGAGTTCGGGGACCTTCTCCCTCTCGGCAAGTCTTTGTCTTCTCTCTTCGTTCCTCACTCTGGTCTCTGAGATCAGTTCTCCGGTCTTATCTGTAGCACTGATAAAAAGATTTTTGAAAAACCTGGAAAAGAACTGTCTGTTTATGGCAAAAAGACTGAGTATGAGTATCAGAAGGCATATTATGAACTCTCCCGCAGTACCTATGTTTTTGTAAAGCAGAAATGAAATACTTCCGGCGATCACTCCGCCGCCGTTTCTGCCCTCTGATGAAAGTCTGTATATATCACCTGCACTGTAAGAAGCAAGCTCCGAGGCAGAACCTGACAGCATCTCCGAGAAAATACCGAACACAAGGAACAGGCATACAGCACCCGTCATCCTTATGGGAAGCACCGGATCATCATCCCTTCTGTACATAAACCACAAGATCAGTCCTCCGATGAACACCGGAGCGATATAGCTTTCAAATCCGAATGCACCGAAGAGTACGGAAGCCACCGATTCGCCGAATGCGCCGCATACTCCAAAACAGCAAAGTGTCAGAAAAAGAGCCAGTCCCGCTACAACTACGGTTATAAGCACTCTTTCCGATCCGTCATTTTCAAATTCATTTCCAGAAGAACGTGTTCCCGATGATCTGCCGGAAGTACTCTGGGCAGGTCTTCTGGACCCCTGTGTACTTCTTGACTGTGAGCCGCCTCTTGATGATGAACTTCCTCTCTGTGAAGTTCCCTGTCTTCTGTTGTTACCGGTAGTACCCTGAGCCATTTATCTGTTAAATCCTTTAAATATCAAAATCGTCGTTATCTGAGATCTTAATGTCATAATCCATCATTGCATCTGTGACATTAATGTCATATTCCATCGGCTTACGCTCGGTCTTTCTGACCGGATGAGGGATGGGATTATCAAGAAGAACCGCACCGTTTGCAGCGATCTCCGGTGCTTTCTTTTCAGTTTCCGAACCTGCTGTCTGTTCCTGTGAGGGAGTCTTTTCACTCTCTTTCTTTTCACCGGCTGAATTCGCATCAGCGGAAGACATTTCTGCAGATGCATCATCCTTGCCCTGTGCGCCGAGCTTTATTTCTTTTCCGTCAGATGCAAGTTTATTCTTCTCATTAAGAGCCTGCATCCATGCACCGGGTCTTCTCTTATACTCGGGCTTAAGCTGAGGCTTTCCGAAGGGAACATATACCGACTTTTTCTTTTCTTCCACGACAGGTTCTGCGCTCTCCCCCTCAGTCTGAGCAGGAGCAGCCTGTGCATTCCCCTCGGTCTGTGCAGGAGCAGCCTGTGCATTCCCCTCAGTCTGTGCAGGAACATCCTGTGCATTTCCCTCAGTCTGACTGTTCTGTCCGGGTCTTGGGAGAATGACTGCATCGAACATCTCGATAGGTGAAAATCCCTTTTGTTCATTCTGAGTCATACTGCCCTGATCCTCTTTTGCCTGAGTCTGTTCCAAATTCTGTTCCGAATGCGGTTCCGGTGACTGTTCCGGTGTCTGTTCCGGTGTCTGTTCTGAAGTCTGCCCCAAAGCCTGTTCCCGGACCTGACCGGATATAAGGTCCTGCGCCGGATCCGTAACCTGCTCCGGATTCGCATCCTTGGCAACCTCAGTGCTTTGCCCGGGATCAGCCGGATCATCAGGCTTTATATCAAGGTCCGAAAGGTCATCAAGAGGCTCCGAAGGATCGATATCCTTCTTAAGTCCCGTGGGTACATATCCCTTATCCGGATCTGCAAATTCATTGTCGTACATCTCTGCACTTGCCTTGAACACGTCTCCCGTAACCTTTGAAGGAAACAGCTCCCTGAAAGAGATCCCTGCGATCAATGCACCGAACATGAAGAAGATCTCTCTTCCGTCGTTTTCAAGATAAGTCATTCCGAAGTTGTTGATGATAAGGATCATCAGGGTTGAAAGGAGCAGTATCAGTCTCGGCTCATTCTCGGAAAAGAAGGCATTAAAAATTCCCAGTGCCACTATTACTGCCATCACAAGTATCTCCGCATAGGAGGTCATGTACGAAAAGCCGAGGGAAAAAGCATCCGAAGGCCTGTACAGTGCTGCGATGGATGACAGCGTTCTGAAGGGATTGGCTGATGAAAGATATGAATCGACAAAAATAAGCAGCACCAGTCCGAACACCGTTGAGACAAGCGTGAAAAGCATCTTGCTCAGTCTTAATCCAAGACTGTTGTCATCATCACTTCCCTGATCGTTAAACAGGATCCCGAGTATAAAAGGAATCAGCGTAAGTCCTGCAACATCGGCATATATGCATACCGAGACTAAAAGCCCCGTGAACAGATAACTGAAGAATCTTCCTGACGAAGCCGGCACGCACAGACTGAATACAAACAATGTCAGGCAGATCAGGAAAAACACCAGGCTCCTTGAATTGAGTGTCAGAGCTTCATGTACCGAGAAACCGGTAATGGTCCAGAATGCGGTAAAGGCCAGAGCGGGCACTATTCCAAGCATCCTGCGGAATGCCGTGGTTCCCAGTATCACAGCCGCCATCTGGAGAACACAGTTAAAGATCGCAGCTATGAATATGCGGTTTCCGAAAAGGAAAAAGACACAGTGGAGAATTCTCAGATACCAGTCATCACATCCGTGAACATAATGACCCATACCCTGTCCTGTAACCTTGGCAATCTCGAAATATGCCGTGCCCCCCAGCCCGTTCCAGGAATATGAAGCAACTCTGAAAACAACCGAAAAAACGAGAAGTATGAAAAAAACGATGAGTCCAAGAGTATCACCTTTCTCGGTGATAGTCTTGAACTTATCTGAACCTGCAGTATATGAAAGAAGCTTTTTCAGTATCGGCCCGAGCACAACAAGGGCAACAAATGCTATAAGTCCGGGAAAATAAGAGAAACCGAACCCCTCAGCGGCATCCATGATCGTGATGATGCATAATGCGCTGGCTAGTAGTACATATATGGCATTTATGACGATACTGACCTTAGTCTTTCGAAGTGTCATCAGCTAAAACCTTTTCAATGTTATAACGCGGTCTGTGCTTTACCTCTATGTAAGTCTTGCCTACATACTTGCCCACAAGTCCTATGGCAAGAAGCTGCATACCGCCGAGGAACCAGATCGAGATGATGATCGATGTCCATCCCGGTTCAACATTGTTCGTAAAATATGACACAAGTGCATATATGAGAGCCAGAAAAGAAAGGAAAACACTGACAAATCCCGCAGTGAGTATCATGTCAATGGGTCTGGTTGAAAATGACGAGATACCGTCAAAGGCCAGTGCCAGCATCTTCTTGAGAGGATACTTGGATACTCCGGCAGCCCTCTCTTTCCTGTCATAGTAAACGCAATCGGTCTTGTAACCTATCAGCGGAACAATGCCCCTGAGGAAAAGATTGTATTCCCCGTAATTGGAGAATTCCCTGAGTGCCCTGCTGCTCATAAGTCTGAAGTCGGCATGGTTATATACGGTCTTTACTCCCATCTTGGCCATGACCTTGTAGAAGGACTGGGCGGTAAATCTCTTGAAGAAAGTATCTGTCTTTCTTTCCTTTCTCACACCGTATACGATGTCACAGCCTTCATGATACTTATCGATCATCTCTTCAATGACCGCTACGTCGTCCTGAAGATCCGCATCGATGGATACGGAGACATCGCACATATCCGCAGCAGTGATAAGGCCGGCTGTAAGAGCATACTGATGCCCCACATTCCTGGCAAGCTTTACGCCAAAAACCTGACCGGGATATTTAGAGTGCTCCTCCTCTATCAGAGACCATGTCTTATCCGCACTGCCGTCATTGACGAACAGTACAAAGCTGTCAGGTGATATTTTTCCCTTGGACACAAGGTCGTTAAGCACGCCTCTGAGCGCTTCAGAAGACATGCCGAGTACTTCTTCCTCGTTATAGCAGGGAACAACTATTGCAAGACGTTCCATCATCAATCCTCTTGAAAATCATAATCGGATACCCTGTACAGGGCATCACAGGTCCGGTATACCCGGAGCATCACTCATCCCAGTTATGATATACGTTCTGTACATCATCATCTTCATCGAGAAGATCCAGGATCCTGTTAAGGCACTTGATGTCATCCTCATTGGAAAGCTCTACATAGTTCTGGGGGATCATGGTAACCTCAGCGCTGAGCATGGGGATTCCTGCATCCATGAGCTTCTTGTTGACCTCATCGAATGCATCGGGATCTGTGTAAATCTCGTAGCTGTCCTCTTCCTCGCTGAAATCTTCAGCTCCCGCATCAAGTGCGGTCATCATGAGATCATCTGCGGAAAGCTCAGTCTCTTCCTTGTCTACTATGATAAGTCCCTTCTTGTCGAACATGAAGGATACGCATCCGGGAGTTCCGACATTGCCGCCGCCCTTTGTGAATGCTGCTCTTACATTGGCTGCGGTACGGTTCTTGTTATCGGTAAGGGTATCAACGATGATAGCGATACCGCTGGGACCGTAGCCCTCATATGTGATGTATTCGTAATTGACATTACCGCCCTCGCCGGCAGCCTTCTTGATACCTCTCTCGATGGTATCATTGGGCATATTGTTGGCCTTTGCCTTGGCAATGACTGTTGCAAGCTTGAAGTTGTTGGAAGGATCGGGACCGCCCTCCTTGACCGCTACAGCGATCTCACGGCCGATGATGGTGAAGATCTTACCCTTCGCAGCGTCGTTTTTCTCCTTCTTGTGCTTAATGTTCGCAAATTTGGAATGTCCTGACATGTTGTACCTCTCGTTCTTCTTAAATTTATATAATCAATCTATTTTACCATTTTGGCCTGTCTTAGTAAAGAAACGCCGGTCACTTATGACTGTTTCTTTATGTCGAGCTCAGGGCAAGCACCGGAGCCCCGTGAAGGGTATATACCCTGGGTATCCTCGAGCCTATCAGACAGACAAGTTCATAGTTGAACCTTCCCGACTTTTCACCCAGTTCCTCGGCCGATATGTGCTCGTCTCCGTCATACCCGAGAAGAGTTACCGTCTCTCCCTCTTTGATGTCCGGAAATACGGATACATCGATCATAAACTGGTCCATGCAGATCCTTCCCAGTATGGGGCATCTCCTGCCTCTTACAAGAACCTCGCCCTTTCCTGTCAGGCTTCTGGGATATCCGTCACCGTAGCCAAGAGGCACAGTTGCGACCAGCATCTCCTTATCCGCCGTAAACAGTCCGCCGTAGCTTATGCTGGTACCGGGTTTGACCTTCTTCACATATGTGATGTGGCTGAAAAGACTGAGAGCGGGCTTCAGATTTATCCTGCTCATATCCACTTCGTCGGACGGCGCAAGTCCGTACATCGTTATCCCGGCCCTTACCGCATCCATGTAAGCATCCGGAAGTTCCAGTATCGAGGCGCTGTTGGAGATATGTGAAATGGGGATAACGGCTCCCAGATGACCTGAGATATCTCCTATGAACTTCCTGAAGGAATCAAGCTGCATCCTGGCATATGTCTTGTCGGCTTCATCTGCCTTGGCCATATGGGTAAAGATGCCTTCCACGATGATATTGGGAGCATCAAGGGTACGTCTTACAAAGTCCAGTCCCTCTTTATCGGGAGCCACTCCTATCCTTCCCATACCGGTATCCACCGCTATGTGGACCACCGCATTTTTTCCCACAGCGGCAGCTGCGGCCGATATCTGACCTATGGTATCATTCCTGAAAACTGTTATCCTTACATCCTCACGTATCAGCTCTTCATAGCTGTAGGGGAATGTATAGCTGAGGATCAGTATATCCTTCTTAATCCCGTCAGCTCTGAGCTCCAGGGCTTCTTCTGCGGTTGCGACCGCATATCCCTTAACGTAGGGAACACTCTCCAGTGCCTTGGCTATGGGAAGACTTCCGTGTCCGTATCCGTTTGTCTTTATAACGGCATACATCTTGGTATCCGTTCTGAGCATGGCATGCATGGCGTCCATATTGGAGATGATGGCATCCAGGTCGACATATGCCACACCTCTTTTGTATGTCTCAATGCATTCTTTTATCTGGTCCTTGGTCTGAACCCACATAACTTCCTTTCATCCCGTACGGCAGATCTGCCGCCACAGGCTCACTGCTTATTTTCGCTGTCCTTATTCTCTGCGGCTATCTCCTCAGCGGTTCTGGGATGCTTGTCCGCAGGGTTGTATCTCATATCAAAAATATCCACCACATCCGCACCGAAGATATCATGCATATATTTATATATCTCATGATTCTTGGCTTCTTTTTCCTGCTTGCGGATCAGATTCTTCTTGAGCTCTATGCGGATATTCCTTATCCACTCTTCAAGTTCATCTATGTCATCGGTATTATCCTGCATCGTCTCATAGCAGTGTTCCATGGTGGCACAGAGGAGCTCTTTGTTAACCTTGTCTATCATGCGGGGAAGCTCGATCATCTCATCCTCGTATGAATCAAGCTTGTCATTGCATTCCTTAAGGAGTCTCTTATTATCCTCGATCTTGGATCCGCCTTCTCCGTTTCCTCCCTGGTTCTCGTCCATGAGGGACACGATCTCATCCATCAGGCGTCTCTTGACCTTCTTGATCTCCTTCATCTCGTTATTGATCTTGCCCTGTCTCTTGAGCAGGTCATTAAGGCGCTTTTCGCCTGAACGGATATCCTCAAAGCCGACTTTTCCCAGCAGATGGTACCATTTGTTGTCCAGCGTAAGGGCGGGAATCTCCTTCCCCTTTAACGATTCCTCGAATATGTCCTTTTTATCTTGTCCTGAGTATTTTCCCATAAACAAGCCTCAGATGATCAACTTATTCTTTGTGGTTTTCGTTATAACTCGAGATATTGTAGGAAAGCTTCATAAGGGAGTCTGACAGATGAACATTCTCAACCTGTACATACTCAGGAACATCAAGATCCACATGAGCAAAGTTCCATATAGCCCTGATCCCGTTGTCAACAAGTATCTTGGCAACAAGTACCGCTCCCTCCTTGGGTATCGTAAGCACGGCAATATCAATGTTGCCGGAGCGTACGAATTCCGGGAGTTCCTCCATCGGCATCACCTTGACGCCTCTGACCTGGGTGCCTATGAGATCCGGATTCTTATCGAACATTCCCTTAAGGATAAATCCCCTCTTTTCAAAGTTCAGATATCCTCCGAGAGCCTTTCCCAGGTTTCCTGCACCGATAATGATGAAATTATACTGGTGTTCAAGCCCCAGTATCTTGCTTATCTCGGAATAGAGATAGTCTACATTGTATCCGTATCCCTGCTGTCCGAAACCGCCGAAATTATTGAGATCCTGACGGATCTGCGAAGCAGTTACCTTCATAAGAACGCTGAGTTCAGATGAACTTATGCGCTCGACATTTTTATCCTTAAGTTCCCCCAGATAACGCAGATATCTGGGAAGTCTGCTTATAACTGCCTGTGAAATATCCTTGTCCATTGATCCCCTCCGATGTGTGCCGTATCATCCCCTCAGATATGGTTACATACAAAGTTAATTTTACAACTTGTGTTAAAATATTGTCAATGATTTGGCAATATATGTTATACTACCTATTATGTTATTAAGTGTGAACAATATTTCCAAAACTTTCGAGACAGGCCCCATTCTTACGGGGGTCTCATTTAACATTGAAAAAAGGCAGAAAACCGCGCTTATCGGATCAAACGGATCCGGAAAGACCACTCTTCTGCGCATCATAACAGGAAGCCTTGAACCGGATGAGGGAACAGTCACCTTTGAGAGGGATGCGGAAGTCGGATATCTCTCACAGGAGGGTACTTTTTCCGGCGGAGGTACCGTATACGAGGAAATGCTCCTGTGCAGGTCGGAACTTGTGAAAATGGAGGAGGATCTTCGCTCTCTCGAAGCACAGATGGAAACAGCCGACGATGTGAGCGCGATATGCGACAGATACGAGAAGCTCAGAAGCACCTTCGATCTGATGGGCGGTTACACCTTCAGATCCGAGATAGTCGGTGTACTTAAGGGACTCGGTTTTTCCGAAGAGGATTTTGACAGAAAGGCCTCAACACTGTCGGGAGGGCAGAAAACAAGAGCTGCTCTCGGTGCGATACTTGTCAAAAAGCCCGACCTTATCATCCTGGACGAGCCCACCAACCACCTGGACATGAATTCGGTCATCTGGCTGGAAGGTTATCTCAGCAGTTACAGCGGTGCCGTTCTGATAGTCTCTCACGACAGATACTTCCTTGATAAGATCGCTGATACAGTGATCGAACTGGAGAATACCCGTGTAAGTTCATACAAGGGCAATTATTCCGATTATGCCGTCAAGAAAAAGATGCTCTTTGAAGCAAGGATGAAGGCATATCTCAATCAGCAGCAGGAAATAAAGCACCAGGAAGAAGTCATAGAAAAATTAAAGAGCTTCAACCGCGAGAAATCCATAAAGCGCGCAGAGAGCCGCGAAAAGGCACTTGAAAAGATCGAAGTACTGGACAAACCGGAAACCATAGACGATGAGATCAGCTTAAGCTTCAGGCCATCCAAGGTTCCGGGTAACGATGTGCTGACCATCAGGGACCTTTCCAAGTCCTTTGACGGACGCACTCTCTTCAGAGGCATGAACATCGACATAAAACGGGGTGAACATGTCTGCATCATCGGAGATAACGGGACGGGCAAGACAACCCTCCTGAAGATACTGAACGGGCTCGAAACATCCGACACGGGAACATTTACCTGGGGCACTAATGTCGAAACCGCATATTACGATCAGGAGCATCTGGTCCTGAACCCCGAAAACACCATATATGATGAGATATCGGATGCGCATCCGGATATGACCATAACCCAGATAAGGAGTGTTCTGGCAGCTTTTCTTTTTACGGACGATAATGTTTACAAAGAGATAAAGCTCCTAAGCGGCGGCGAAAAGGGACGCGTGAGTCTTGCAAAGCTCATGCTCTCCGATGCCAACTTCCTTATCCTTGACGAGCCTACCAACCATCTTGATATCACCACCAAGGAAATCCTTGAGCAGGCTCTTTCAAAGTTCGAAGGTACTGTTATATGCGTATCACATGACAGATATTTCGTTAACAGGATCTCAACAAGGATAATAGAGCTTCACGAAGGCTATTTCGATAATTACATCGGAAACTATGATTATTATCTTGAAAAAAGGGATGATGTGAGAAAAGCAAACGAGGGATTAAAACTCTCTGCAGGAGCTCCTTCGCAGGCTTCATCCTCGGCAGATGCCTCTTCGGATACCTCTCTGGGCACTCCGGGCAGCCAGACATCCGGAGCAGTCGACTGGAAAGCACAGAAAGCCCTGCAGGCAGAGGAAAGAAAACGTGCCAATGACCTTAAAAAGGTTGAAGACAGGATAACGGAGATTGAAAATGAACTGTCGGAGATCGAGAGCAAAATGGCCGAGCCCGATGTGGCAACAAGTCCCTCAAAGCTTAACGAGCTTGTCAGGAAACAAAACGAACTGAATACGGAACTTGAAGCATTAATGGAAAAATGGGAAGCTCTCAGCTGAGCTTCCCATTTCTGTATCATATCTTAAGATCAAAGCAATGTTTCAAGAGTCTCCCTGATAGCCTTTATAAAGCCTTCGGAATCAAGGATCACAGGATCCTTGCAGTCGGAAATAAGTGACAGAGACTTTGTCATCTTACCGTCCTCGATGGTCTTGATGCAGGCCTTCTCAAGCTTCTCTGCAAACTCTGTAAGCTCAGGAGTTCCGTCAAGCTCACCCCTCTTCTTAAGAGCTCCTGTCCATGCGAAGATGGTCGCGATGGAATTGGTCGAAGTCTTCTCACCCTTAAGATGCTTGTAATAGTGTCTCTGAACTGTTCCGTGAGCTGCTTCATACTCATACACTCCCTTGGGAGATACGAGTACGGAGGTCATCATGGATAGGTCTCCGTAAGCGGTGGCGACCATATCAGACATGACATCGCCGTCATAATTCTTACATGCCCAGATGAAGCCGCCCTCACTTCTTATGACACGGGCAACGGCATCATCGATAAGGGTGTAGAAATACTCTATGCCGGCTGCTTCGAACTTTGCCTTATATTCATTCTCATAGAGGTCTGCGAATATATCCTTGAACCTGTGGTCATAGGTCTTGGAAATGGTATCCTTGGTTGAGAACCACAGATCCTGCTTTGTTGAAAGAGCATACTCGAAGCATGCCTTTGCAAAGCTTATAATGGACTTATCCGTATTGTGGATTCCCTGGATGATACCGGGGCCGTCGAATTCCTGGATGGTCTTACGGGTCTCGGTGCCGTCTGCTGCGGTGAAGACAAGCTCAGCCTTTCCGGCTCCGGGAACTCTTATCTCCGTGTTCTTATATACATCACCATATGCATGACGGGCAAGGGTAATGGGCTTGGTCCAGTTGGAAACATAAGGTCTGATGCCCTTAACCAGAATGGGAGCCCTGAATACGGTACCGTCAAGGATCGCACGGATGGTTCCGTTAGGACTCTTCCACATCTCCTTAAGCTTGTACTCATCCATTCTTGCGGCGTTGGGGGTGATGGTAGCGCACTTGACTGCAACACCGTACTTAAGAGTTGCATTGGCGGAATCTACGGTAACCTGATCGTCAGTCTCATTTCTGTGCTCAAGTCCCAGGTCGTAATACTCAGTCTTAAGATCAACATAAGGAAGAAGAAGCTCATCCTTGATCATCTGCCAGAGTATCCTGGTCATTTCGTCCCCGTCCATCTCTACAAGGGGTGTTTTCATCTGAATCTTAGCCATAATCTTTCTCCATTATCTTAAAATTTTAATCGGGCTTTATAAGTCCGTTGTCGATCATGTTCTTGTATGCATTGATCATGTGCTCGTGGGCAAGTCTCTCCGCATCGTCATGATTCTTGTTCTTTATCGCTTCCAGTATCGCCTCATGCTCTGTATTGGACTGAGGCCCCCTGGTCGCACTTGAAAGTGTCTTCTTGCGGATACGGAGGACATACTGGTGATAATCCTTCAGCTGATGCTCAAGTATCTTGGATCCGGAAGCTTCGTAAAGAAGCTCGTGGAATCTGTTATCCAGCTCAAACATCTGCTCGGTATGGCCCTTCTCAATGTGGAACTTGGCAAGATACACGTTCTCTTCCATCTCTTCCATCTGTTCCTTGGTGATATGATCCACAGCCCACCTTGCGGCAAGACCTTCCAGTCTTGATCTCAGGATATAGATATCTCTTACATCCTTATCACTGATACCCACCACATAAGCGCCCTTATTGGGGATGATCCTGATAAGTCCCTCGAGTTCAAGCTGCCTGAAGGCTTCTCTTACAGGAGTCCTGCTGACCCCCAGCTCTTCACCAATGGCGATCTCTCTGAGTTCAATGCCCTCTTCATATTTTCCGTTAAGGATATCTTCTCTTAACCTTGAAAAAACCCTGCCTCTGAGAGAGTATTTATCGGAAGCGCCTTCTTTGACATCTTCTTCCATTTTCTACCTCCAAAAAATGCACAAAAAAACACAGCTCAAAGCCTTGTATTATTGTATACAATCCTTGGAGCTGTGTCAAATACAAAATCTTTCTATTCTTCCCATCCTTTGCATACATCACACCGGCCTGCAGCCCCTGAGTCTTTCTTAGGGCTCATCGGGAGTAAGGCTCACCGATGTGAACTCATCTCTCCGCTCTCATGGGATTGTTCAGAAAATCCTCATAGGATCTCTTAAGTCCTTCTTCAAGCTCAGTGTGATATTTCCAGCCGAGCGCTTCAGCCTTGGATACGTCAAGAAGCTTACGGGGTGTTCCGTTTGGTTTGGTGGTATCCCATACGATCTTCCCTTCATATCCCACTGTCTTAGCCACAAGTTCAGACAGCTCTTTTATGGTGACCTCCTTGCCGGTTCCGGCATTTACAGTCTCATTGCCGCTGTAATTGTTCATGAGGAACACGCAGAGTTCTGCCAGGTCATCAACATACATGAATTCCCTTAAGGGTGAACCGTCACCCCAGCAGACAACCTCGGGAGCACCGCTGATCTTGGCTTCATGGAACTTTCTTATCAGCGCGGGTACTACATGGGAATGGGTCGGATGATAATTATCATTCGGTCCGTAGAGGTTGGTGGGCATTACGGAGATATAGTCCGTACCGTACTGTCTGTTAAGGAACTCACAGTATTTAAGGCCGGAGATCTTGGCAAGTGCATAGGCCTCATTGGTCTTCTCCAGCTCGGAAGTAAGAAGGCATGATTCCTTCATGGGCTGGGGTGCAAGCCTGGGATAGATGCAGGATGATCCCAGAAATTCAAGCTTTTTTACTCCGTTTTTGAATGCGGAATGTATCACATTCATTTCGAGCATCATGTTGAAATACATGAAATCTGCCAGTGCCTCGGAATTGGCTACTATACCGCCAACCTTTGCGGCAGCAAGAAAGACATATTCGGGTTTTTCACTTTCAAAGAAATCCTCAACAGCTCTCTGGTCGCACAGATCGAGCTCCGCATGGGTCATCAGTATAAAATTCCCATAACCCTGTTTTTTAAGTTCCCTTAAAATGGCGCTTCCCACCATTCCCTTATGTCCGGCAACGTATATCTTACTGTCTTTTTCCATCATAGCAGGTGCCTTTCAGATTATTACGATACGAATTTTGGTATCAATATGATGTAGAACTTGCCCGCAGGCTTAATTAAATATACAATATATGCAGGTGTATGTGACTGAAACAACAATACGCAGTCACAGCAGAGATTATATCACAATCGGACGATTTGTTCATCATAAGCTATGGTAGATCCTGTCAGGAGAGTACAATCATATAATACTTCAGTGGTAGGCTCCGCATCCTCCAAAAGCTCAGGCCAGGGGGAATCGGTTCCTTTCAGCATGGACCAGGCTCTTGCCGAGGAATCCGCTAAGGATGAAGGCGTTTATTACGAGCACGGCAAAGCTCCTCAGGCGAAGTCTTCCGATCAGAACAGTAAAGACAGGTCATCAGTGCCTGAGGATCAGATAATCGAAAAGCCAAATCCGGACGCTCCCCTCGGAGCCATAGATACGGGAAATCTTATAAAAGGAATCGGAAGATTCCTTTCCGGGCTCTGGGATAAGCTTCTAAAGATCTTCGGAAATATCTGGGAAAGCAAGCCCCTTACAGAGGGGGTGAAGGATGACACCGGAGATATGACGGGCGACCCTCTCCACACAGAGGATTCCATGAATTTCCACTACAGTTCCATGGGGCAGGACACTTCGGAAATCCCTCAGGACGAGTTTGACGCATCCATAGAAGAGCTTGAAAAAGAGGCCGAAGCTTCCGGCGATACTCTTTCAGAAGAACACATAAAACCTTACGAAGACAAGGCAATAAAGGATGCCCTGATGTCAGGTGATGATGAACGCTTTGAAAGACTCATCACAAGAGGAGGCGAAAGACATGCCGCAATATCCTCCACTCTTCTAACCCAGTATGATTCAAGAGGAAGGATAATACAGATAGATCCTTCGGATGAAAACCTGATACTCCACGGCAAAAATCATACCTCAAGAGGGTGATTAACGCGTAGTGTATCACATAAAAGTGCTTTATCAGACCAACAAAAAATACCGCAGGCTTAAAGCCTGCGGTATCTGTATCTTATCGTATCCGGATCAGCCGTTCATCTGCTTTGCAACTTCAGCAGCGAAATCCTCGTTCTTCTTCTCAAGTCCCTCACCGGTCTCGAAACGAACGATCTTGGCAATCTTGAGGTCTGCAGCTACGCTCTTAAGATAAGCGCCAACGTTCTGCTTTCCGTCCTCTGCCTTTACATAAACCTGCTCAAGAAGGGTTGACTCCTTGATCTGCTTGGAGATACGGCCCTGAACAAGTCCGCTGAAGATCTTGTCTCCTGCGATATTAGCCTTATCTTCCATTGCAAGTCCTGCAAGGGTAGCCTTTGCAGCATCTGAAAGGAAGTTGAAGAGGAACTTGTTGGTCTTCTCTGCTTCGTATGCAGCAAGATCTTCCTCGCTCCAAAGCTTCTCATTAACTGCCTTATCAAGGAGCTTCTGAAGAATGGGCTTGGGAAGAGTTGCGGGATCGTTAAGAGCAGAATCAAGAGTGATCTCTTCGATCTTCTTCATCTCATCAGCTGAGATATCGTCTCTGCTTATATACTGGGGGTTCATGGAAGCAACCTGAAGAGCTACGTTCTTAAGAGCCTCCTTGACACCGTCGTTAACTGTTGCAGTCTCACCTACAACGATAACGCCGATCCTTCCGCCGCCGTGTACATATGTAGCAACGCATCCGTTATCGGTAGAAACCTTCTCAAAACGTCTGATGTTGAGCTTCTCTCCGATGGTAGCGATCATCTCAACCTGTACATCGTTAACAGTCTTGGATGAATCCTTAGCCCAGGTCTCAGCCATGAATGACTCAAGATCTGAAGCGTCTGACTTAAGAGCCTGCTCAGCAACATCCTTAACGAAGTTCTGGAACTTCTCGTTCTTCGCAACAAAGTCGGTCTCAGAGTTAACCTCTACAACTGCAGCCTTGTTGTCTCCCTCGGTAGCGATGCAGCAGATTCCCTCTGCAGCAATACGGCTGGCCTTCTTAACAGCCTTAGCCTGTCCGTTCTTTCTGAGGAATTCCATAGCGGCATCCATATCGCCGTTTGTCTCGTTAAGAGCCTTCTTACAATCCATCATGCCGGCGCCGCTCTTCTCACGCAGCTCCTTTACCATGGAAGCACTGATCTCTGCCATAATATCATCTCCTATAAAAAATCAGGTTAACTGTAACAATTAAGCCTCTTCAGCTGCTTCAGCCTCTGCAGCCTGGTCTGAAGTTCCCTGGCTTGCTTCGATAACAGCATCAGCCATCTTGCTTACGATAAGCTTTACGGCACGGATAGCGTCATCGTTGCCGGGAATGATGTAATCGAGCTCATCGGGATCACAGTTGGTGTCGCCGATTCCGATAAGGGTGATGCCAAGTGATCTTGCTTCCTGTACGCAGATGTTCTCCTTCTTGGGATCAACTACGAAGATAGCATCGGGAATCCTGGTCATGTCCTTGATACCGCCAAGGTTCTTCTCAAGCTTCTCCCACTCCTTGCGAAGTCCGATAACTTCCTTCTTGGGAAGTACATCAAATGTTCCGTCCTCGGACATTCTCTCGATGTCACGAAGTCTCTTGATACGGGACTGGATGGTACGGAAGTTGGTAAGCATACCGCCGAGCCATCTCTCATTTACAAAATACATTCCGCAGCGCTCAGCCTCCGTCTTAACTGCGTCCTGTGCCTGCTTTTTGGTTCCTACGAAAAGGATTGTGCCGCCCTGGGCAACGATCTCACTGACTGCCTTGTAAGCCTCGTCAAGCTTGCCTACGCTCTTCTGCAGGTCAATGATGTGGATGCCGTTGCGCTCGGTAAAGATGTAGGGAGCCATCTTAGGGTTCCAACGTCTGGTCTGATGACCGAAGTGCACACCGGCTTCAAGAAGCTGCTTCATAGAAATAACGCTCATTTTAGATCCTCCTTATTTGTTAATCTTCCGTCTGCTTTTTAATGGACCTAAGCGTCAGTGGCCCAAACCCGCTGCAGGACCCTTTCGGGCACACCCTCACGGTAAAACAGACGTGTTTTATAGTTACAACGTTCGAATTTTATCACACACACCAGCTGAGTGCAAGGATTTTCTGATCATCATAAGGATCTTGTAATGGCTCTTGCTATATAGTCATAGTCGGAACCGTATGGTATCTGGAAGGTTCCCACACTGATGCGGCTTGCATATCCGTTGGCAACAAGGTACTTATCAAAATCCACCGGATCGGTTATGACACCAAGGGACTCAAGTCTTCTTGCCACCACATCGGAGCTGTTGCCTCTCTCAACCACCAGGACGGCATAACTGTTTCCATCAGGAACCGTTTCAGCGTCACCGCTTTGACCGGCATCCGTAACGGTGTCTAACGTGCTGTCTGTGTTTCCGTTTTGATCCGTATCCGTACCTGCGTCTGCTGTGCTGCCGTTATCTGCATTTTGATCCGCGTCTGTACCTGCGTCTGCTGTGCTGCCGTTATCTGCATTTTGATCCGCGTCTGTACCTGCCTCTGCGGTGCTGTCGTTATCTCCGCTTTGGTCTGCAGCCAAACCTGCGTCGTCTGTACTTACGTTATCCGCGTTTCGATCCGTGTCTGTACCTGCGTCTGCTGTGCTGTCTGTGTGTCCGCTTTGATCCGTATCCATAACAGTGTCCGACGTGCTGCCTGTGTTATTGTCAGGCGCTGAAGCGGCAGCTTCCCCGTTTCCGAGGTCTTCCGCCGCACTCAGTGACAGATCTCCGGGATTCACCATCCCCAGTGCCCTGGCTCTTGAAACTATCTCTTCATCAGAAATATCGGCCGGAGTATTGATTCTTGAAATGATCAGTATCAGTGCGCATATCAGTATACCTACACCGATGCCTCTCATATAGTATCTTTGTTTTCTGCTCATTTTCTTACCTGTTATGAAGATCGAGGATCAGTCCGACTTCACCGACTCCCATCTTTAGTTTTCTGGCGATCTCTACCTTGTCAAATCCCGCCTCGGAAAGTTCTATAACCTCTTTATTGAGCCGCTCTCTGGGTCCTTCCACCATATTCTCAGGTTCTCTTCCCTCCTTGGCAGCCTCCCTCTTTTCAGCTTCATTGGCTTCATTGACGGCAGCCTCAGCCCATCCGAGAGTCCTTACGGGCTTGGGCTTATCTGAAGGCTGGACGCTTTCTGTATTAACCAAAGTCTCCGCAACAGGAATGCCCGATACGAAATCAGCAGCCTTTGGCGTCGGACGCTTTACATCATTTACAGGAAGGGGAACGGGATTATCATACACTTCCTGCTTCTTTAAAGAGGACGGTGCCGATGAAACAACGGTCTCCGCAGTCTCGGTCCTTGCCTTAAGCTCCTCAGCAGTCTTCTGTGCCTCCTTGGTCACTTCCGAAGCGGCTGATACGGTATCCTTAAGATTCTTCTGCTTATCGTTGAGCATCTCATAAAGGAACATAACTTCCTTATGATTCTTGTTGATCTCCTCAAGCACGGTATCCGAATATTCGTTAACCGCCATTATCTTCTCGTTCGAAACCCTCTCAAGAGCACGCTCTGTCTTCTCCTCGGCATAGGATACGGCTTCACTGACCACATCATCCACATGCTTGCGCATATTCTCTGATTCGCTCTCTATGCTCTTTTTTACCTCTTCCCTTACAAGTCCGCTTATATCGGTATCGATATCATTGTCCTTAGCCGGAACAAAAAAGCTTGCCGCAATAAGAAGTGCACCTGCGGCAAGTAATATAATCTCAAGAATTGTCATTACCAATGTCCTTTCAGATCTTAATATCTATGGATGATGAAGAGCCCTTTACCACTACCCTGTCCGCATTTTTCTCTTCATGATCTCTTTTTCTGTTCTCTCCGCCATCACCCGCATATCCGCCGGAGCTTCCGTTTCCGCTGTCATCAGCTCTCATCTCGGTTTTTTCCGCACCCGCTACCTGGGAATGAGAAAGCTCATTCTTCTTGGCGCCCTCTACAAGTGCCTGACTCTGCACGAGGGATGAATGCATATCTTCATTGTGTTTTAAGCTCGCATATTCAATGGATGCGGGGATCTGAGCTATTTCGATTCCTGCCATTATCCTTACCTCTTAATACCTGTTGTTCAAGAACCGGCCTCTCCGGATCATATCATTCTCACAGCTGTGACATCTTAACTTCACCCTGGGAACGGATGAACCTGCAGTATTTATAACTGTCCTTAACCGTCATGGACAGATCGCCTATTATGATGGTAGTCCCCGGATACACCTCACCGGTCACGACAACCTCTGCCTTTCTGTCCGGATCGAATATCTGTGAGAGTTCCTTCATCCTGGCGTTCTTAACCATAAGCTCCTGCTTCATGCCCTCGAGCTTTGCGACAGTCTGCTTTATATATTCGATCTGATCGGCTGTTATCCTTGCACCCTTTGCCTTTTTTTCCATGAAATTCCGGATTATGGGCTGGGTATCCTTGATGGACTTAACGAGTGCTGCAACCTCTTTGCTGATCCTGTTATATTCCATCTTAAGTTCGGGATTGGCTCCCACTTCGATTATCGTCTGGGAACCCATGACACCGCCGAGAGTCCTGGCCTCCACCTTTGTATCCGCCTGAATATGACAGCCTGTGATAAATCCGTGCTTTCCGGTAACCATCACCTCGGTGCCCGAGATCACCTCGCTGTGCAGAATGGATTCCGTATTAACGTATCCCCCTGCCTTCACATAGCAGTTCTCGATAAACTTGGAAACGATATTGTTCCCGGCTTCGAGAATTCCCTTGCTCATGCCGTTCACGCCTCTGGCGATTATTATATTGCCACCGGCTACGATATGAGCTCCTTCCACGGTACCGTATATCACAACATCACCCGAAGCCTTTACTTCAAAGTTGGATGCGATATTTCCGTTAACCTGCACGCTGCCGGTAAAATCTATATTACCGGTGGAGTTATCAACGTTCTCGACAGTATATATATCGGACACGAAAACCGAATTATCCGTAAGTGTGACCATGCCGTCTATCTCGGAACTGATGGTCAGTCTGTCTTCGGAAAGTCTGATATTCCTGCCGAAATCATGACGAAGCTTCTTGACTTCACGGGGCTTTATCTGAGCTCCCTGTATAGTCATACCGGGCTCACCCGGATCTTCCGGTGTGATCTTCGCCAGCACATCCCCTGCCTTGATATTATTGACTATCCCCAGATGAAAATAGTCCACGGATCCGTCTTCGTTCACCTCAGGCTTTGCCCGCAGATCCGTATTAAAAAAATATTCTATCCGTGCATCGGTTCCATGCCTCGGAGCCTTTCCCTTTGCCACAACGATATCCGTACAATAAATCCCGGAGCCCTCGAAAAGCTCCCTGATGATATCTTCCCGGATTCCGAATCTGATCATCCTGAAGGACATGTCCCTCATAAACTCATCGGCAGTCATCCTCTCACCGGTTTCAGAAGGCGGATAGAATCTTGCAACTGCCATCAGATTATCATCCGATACGGAAAAGTGATAACTCTCTCTTATGGCGGGACATTCGCCTTCGCCAAGTTCAAGTATGTTATCACTGCCGGACTCGGCGGCATCCCTTACTTTGGTGATATCATATACTATCCCGTTTGCATCCAGATAACCTGTGATCTCCAGTGTGCTTACGGCTTCTCCGCCGTCTTTGGGCGCAAAAACAGAAAGGCCGTAGCCTCTCTGTGTTTTTACAATTTTGAAATATCCGTTACGCATTAAAAGATACTCTCAGAAACTTAAACACTGTGTGTAAGAATGTTCATGTACGGTCCGAGCTTGTCCTTCATCTTTTTAAGTGCCCTTGTATGAAGCTGGGATATCCTGGATTCGGACACATCCAGAACCTGAGCGATCTCCTTAAGAGTCATCTCCTCATAATAGTAGAATGTGATTATCTGCTGTTCCTTGTCGGATAATCCGCTGAGAGCCTCGGACAGCTTCTCTGTCAGTTCCTTTTTATCAATATTTTCCTCGGGACTAAGGAAATGGGTGGTGGTCTGTGAAGAAGGCGAAGATGCCACATCCGCTCCGGACTCCACAAATTCATCCAGACTTACAAGACCGGTTATCTTCATCTGATTCTGCCAGTCAGAAAACTCATCCTCGGTTATGCCGAGAGCCTGGGCTATCTCGTCATCCGTCGCCGCCCTTCCCTTCGACTGCTCGATCTCGTGCATGACGGCATCGATCTTCTTCTGTTTCTGTCTTATGGTCCTGGGTATCCAGTCCATCTTACGGATCTGGTCAAGGATGGATCCTCTTATACGAAGGGAGGCATATGTCTCGAATTTGACATCCTTGAGGTTATCAAACTTGTCGATGGCATCTATCAGTCCGAAGATACCGTAGCTGCACAGATCCTCAAACTCCACATTATAACCCAGGTACATGGATAATCTTCCTGCAACGACCTTAACCAGAGGTGCATACTCTATTATGAGCTGCTCCCTGGTCTCCGCGCTTCTGCTTACCGCATAATCATCTAATAATTTTTTTCTGGAGGATTCGTCCATATATCAGTTATCCGTTTTCCTGTCCGTCAGATCCATCATCCGCGGAACCATTGTTATCAGTCTCATTTTCAGCCGCTGCCGCTTTGGCCGCATCGGCATTTACCTTATCAAAATGATCCAGGAAATACACTATCACGCTTCCGACAAAATAAAATATGAGAAAGACAGCCAGAAGGCTTACAAGCTTATATATTATACTGTAACCCCTGATAAAAGTTATGATGACAGTAACGAGCCCTGCTATCAGCATCAGTGTCAGAGGGAGTAGTCTTCTCTTCATTATATGGTCTTTTCCGGCTTTCCCACAGCCTTGATCACGTAGTCTCCGGTCTCGGGATAAAATATTACTGTACGACCGAAGTTAAGTCCGCAGTCCTCGGCAAGTATCGGTATGCCGAGCTCCTTAAGTTTCTTCTTGACCGCTTCAACATTTCGTTCGCCGACATTCAGGCTGGATCTCGAGCTGACGGCAAACATTGTTGCACCGCCTGCGATCTTTGCTGTCATGTTACGCCTGTTGGCCCCCAGCAATTCCATCTGCCTTATGAGTTCCATTATGCCTGTATCAGCAAACTTGGCAAGATTGGTCTGATTGGCTATTACGGTGGAATCCGGCAGCATTATATGTGCAAGCCCGCCGACTTTTTTCAATTTGTCCCTTAAGGCAATACCAACGCATGATCCAAGACCAAGTGTCGTTATTCCGTTCGGGGGGAGGCATGTCTTAAGGTCAGCCATACCTACTTTGATAATCTCACTCATCCGCAACTTCCCCTAGATCGATCGAATAAACATTTTCCTTCATTCTCAGATTGACAAACCGAGGGAAGTAAGGATCTTCCTGTATGAATCCATATCGGGAACCAGTATAAAATACCCGTCTATCTGTACTTCATCAAAAAAGTTGGACTGTATCATCAGGATCTGGTCTCCATAGATACCAAACTCTATCGCGGGAACCGAAAGGATCGCCCCCGCCATATCCACCGTCAGTGCGGGAGGTGAAGGGAAAACCCTAAGTCCCGTAAGCATGGAAAGCGAATTCAGATAGGCTCCGGTGATGATATTTCCCACTTCCTGCATTGCCGACAGTTCCATCTCGGTGAAGTCTTCACCGGGATCACCCATGCCCATCATGACTTTATTGATAAGTGCCTTCGCGCTTTTCTGCTCTACCAGGAAAAGCATGGATCCGGTGACATCTCCCTCAACACCGAGGAAAACACCCACCATGATCTGCTCTTCACCGCCGATTGCAGCCCCGACCTCAGAAAAATCAAGCAGCTCAACCTGGGGAACTCCCATGTCTATCTTGCTTCCGAGCATCTGTGACAGGGCTGTCATGGCGTTTCCTGCACCTATATTTCCTATTTCCTGTAAAACATCGTAGTAATTCTGAGTAACTTCATGAAGACTAAGGTCGCTCATAAATAATGCTCCGTATAAGAGATGATTAGTTGTCGTCTAAGCTGATGGACGCAATATCCAGAATGGAGATCAGTTCATCACCGTTCTTTCCCACTGCACTTACGAACCTTCTTGATTCCGGCACAGCGCCCTCTGCAGTGGTAGATTCGATCTGGTCTTCAGAAAGCTTTATAACCTCCTTGACCTCATCAACGATCACTCCGACGCTGCCCTCCGACTCGATCTTAAGGATTATTATCCTGGTATTTCTGTTAATGACATCCTCGTCCAGTCCCATCTTAAGTCTGAGACTCATAACGGGTATGACCTCGCCCCTCAGATTGATGACACCCTTAAGATAAGCGGGAACCTTGGGAACCCTGGTTATCTGCTGCATACGGAGAATGTTATCTATGTAATTGATATCAATACCGAAATTCTCTTCTCCGAGCTTAATGACTATATACTGGAATATCTCTTTTGTTATCTTGGTCTCATCACCGCCTGCGGGAAGATTCCTGAGATCATTACTCAATTCCATATTAACCTGCCTTTCTGCTCTCAAAGAAGTGCATTGGTATCAAGGATAAGTGCAACCTCACCGTCTCCAAGGATGGTTGCGCCGCTGATGAACTTGACCTGTTTGATATATCTGCCCAGTGACTTGATAACGATCTCCTGCTGTCCCTTAAGCTCATCGACCACGATGCCCGCCATCTTATCACCCTTTTTAACGATGACAACCGTAAGGTTTGCATCATCGGGGCACTTCGATTCCACATCTATAAGTTCACATAACCTTATCAGAGGAAGAACCTGTCCGCGCAGATTGATGACCTCCCTGTTTTCTACATACTTGATATCCCCTCTGGGTATGGTTTCGATGGTCTCGATGGAACCGAGGGATATCGCATACTTCTCGCCGCCCACAACTACCATGAGAGTCTGAATGATGGCAAGAGTGAGAGGAAGTCTGATCGTCCATGTTGAGCCTTCTCCGAGGACCGACTTAACGCTCACCTCTCCGCTGAGTGCCTCGATCTTGGACTTGACCACATCAAGTCCCACACCTCTTCCGGATACATCGGTGATCTCCTTGGCAGTGGAAAATCCCGGATGGAAAAGAAGGTTTATGGCATCCTTGTCCGCCATCACAGCAGCCTGTTCAGGTGTGACAACCCCCTTCTCGACAGCCTTGTTCTTGACTGCTTCAACATCTATTCCGTTACCGTCATCCCTTACCTCGATGATGACATTATTGCCTTCCTGATATGCATCAAGGAAAATGGATCCTGTCTCGGGCTTTCCGCGCTGCGCACGGACCACTGCGGATTCAATACCATGGTCTGCGGAATTCCTGAGAAGGTGCATCAGAGGATCTCCGATCTCATCGACCACAGTACGGTCAAGTTCGGTATCTTCGCCGGTCATGTACAGTTCCATCTTCTTGCCGAGCTTCTTGTTGAGATCACGTATCATACGCGGGAACTTCTGAACGGTACTCTCTATCGGAACCATTCGAACCTTCATAACAGATTCATGAAGGTTGGTGGTTACGCTCTCTAAGTATTCTATCTTCTCGTTAAAATCAGTATTGGCACCTGATGCCGCTACGGATTCAGCGGAAGCGGACACTATGCTGTTCTTGGCAATGATAAGCTCCGAAACGAGGTTCATCAGTGAATCAAGCTTCTCGATATCGACTCTTATGGTCCTGTTGACAACGGGCTTTCCGGGCTTTCTCTCAGCAGGCTTGGCTGCAGGTGCCTGTGCTGCTGGAGCAGGAGCTGCCGTAGCGGGCTGTGCTGCAGGCTGTGCAGGTGCCGTCTGCGCTGATGTCTCACCGGCTTTAACCGTCTCAGCTGCCGGAGTCTCCTGTGCAGGTGCATCTCCACCGTCAGGCACTTCATCGTCTTCCACATGTATCTTGTCGATATCAAGTGCATCGCCCACAACCTTATCTATCTCGGAAACATCTGCTGCTGCCTTGATGATGGTCTCGATGGGACACTCTGCAATGACGATCAGTGTGAAATCAAGATCAAACTTTTCGTCCTCTATATCCTGTGAACTGGGATCGGAGACTATGATCTCTCCACCCTTTTCCTCAATGGCCTTAAGTACAAGAAAAGCCCTCGCTGCCTTAAGAATGCATGACTCTCTGACGGTAACATTTATACCGTACACATTCATGCCGGACTTGATGGCTTCGTGTATTACCTTAACCTGTGAATCGTCGTACTTGATGTGATTCCATTTATCGGATGCGCCTGAAGCTTTGTCTTCAGCCTTTCCGGATGCTGCGGGTGCCTTGGCAGCCGGAGCGGGCTCGGAATCCTTTTTATTGAGAAAATCATTAAGAAGCTTGATGAGGGGCTCATTATCGTTGGTTCCCTCATCAGAAGAATTTTTGATATTATCGGTATATTCCTGAAGGGCATCCAGGCACTGGAAAAGAGTGTCGATCATCTCGGGACCGACCTTGATATTGCCGGCTCTTACCTCGGAGAACACGTTCTCCATATCATGGGTAAGATTCTGCATTCTCTTATAGCCCATCGTTCCGGCCATACCCTTGAGAGAGTGTGCCGCACGGAAGATCTCGTTAATGGTGTCCGAATCCTCGGGATTCTGTTCGAGGTTGAGGATCTGAGTATTCAGACTCTGCAAGTGTTCGTTAGTCTCATCGAGAAATATCTCCAGATACTGACTGACATCCATAATGTATCCTCCATTCCGTGTTATCAAAGAGAAGGGATGATCATCTTATCCCGATCCTCATTGATATCTCCTCAGCTACCTTGTCGAGGCCTGTTACCTGATCTGACAATCCGGCGTTATAGACCGCTTTAGGCATACCGTAAATGGTCGATGTTGCTTCGTCCTGTGAAATTACATATGTCTTGCGACTTGCCTTCAGTTTCCTGATACCTTCAGTGCCATCCGCTCCCATTCCGGTAAGAACACAGCATACTATCTGGTCAAACCTGGAACCGATAAGCGATTCGAACATATAGTTGGCACAGGGTTTTACACCTTCCCTGAGAGGTTCATCGGTATAATGTATCTTATATGAACCTGACGGAGTAAGGACGATGTTCATATGAAGACCGCCCGCTGCGATATAGGCATGACCCTTCTCGAGTACCTGACCCTCAGACGCCTCACATACCGGCATCTTCGATACCGAATTGAGCCTCTGGGCAAGAGTTGCGGTAAAGCCCTTGGGCATATGCTGTACCACAACAACCGGTGCATCAAGATTCTCCGGCAGATAAGGTATAACGGCCGAAAGTGCCTTCGGACCTCCGGTAGAGCTTGCGATGGCTACTATCTTGGAGCCGGCTATCCTGGAGCCGGACCTTGACAGAAGTCCCATCAGATGATCCGTATCGGCTCTTCTCTGCCTCTCACGTGACTTATCCTCAAATACAGGGAGTCTCGAATTAGCAACGCCCTTCAGCGTGTTCAGGAATACCTGAGTAAAATCGCCTTCCTTGCATGCATAAGCCTGATCCGGCTTATGTATAAAATCAAGGGCACCGAGTTCCAGCGCGTCCATGGTTGTCTGCGCACCTTCCCTTGTATCGGTACTGGCCATCATGACCCTTTGGGGAAGACCCGCTTTTTTCAGTTCCGCCAGGAACTGGATACCGTTCATCCTGGGCATATTGACATCCAGGACGATGGCGTCATATGTATTTTTCTTCACAAGTTCCAAAGCTTCAAGGCCGTTTATGGCTCTGCCCGCAACTTCAAAACTCTCATCACTGCTTATTATATCACAGAGCACTCTTCTCATGAGTGCAGAGTCGTCAACAACCAGGATTTTTTTCTTCATATTGGTCCTCAGGTTTTAATCAGTCAGATCATCTCTTCAGGTTCTTTCTTTCCTCCTCAAAGATGAATCTTATGATCTCCTCCCTTGCTCCACGTTCCATGTTGATATACTGGACTCTGTGTTCGAAGGTACCGGGCCTGTTTTCCAGCTCTTTTACAACGAGTACCTTGCCTATGAGCTCGTACTTTTTACGCTCACCGCCTATAAGAAGGTTGTAGCTGATATAGAGCATGCTTCCGGGCTCATACTTCTGGTTGGACATGAATCTCAATCCGCCGCCGGAGATATCCACGATAACGCTTCTCTTGATGGGAAGGTTCGGCTGCAGGTAGAGAGGACTCTTATTGGCTACGGCATTTACCTCTTCCTCCACCAGATTTCTGGAACACATCTCAAGAGCACAGCTGAATCTGTAATATTCTCTGCGCTGATATTTTCTCAGGTTACTGGTCAGCTCAAGCACCAGAACATAGATATTATTGGATTTATATCTGTCGATGACCCTGACAAAGCACTGATAGAGGCCGGCATTGGCATATACTATCATGTTGAATTCCGCATCAACGGGGAGCAGGATAAGCTTTGTCTGCTCAAGAGGCATCTGGACCTCAACGGAATCCTCCGAAAGGATGTCCACTATCTTGGTCTCATAATATCTCGTGTTCTCGCCTTTATCGCTTCCGTCAAGCTTACGGTCAACCGCTGTGAGCTCCACTCTGTCACCCGGCGAAATAAAATTGCTAAGCATATATAAAACCTCCGTCATCTTCTGGTAACTATATGTGAGAAAAATGCAGCCATTCCCCTGGCAGGTCTCTTGCCTTCTCCGTTCTCGTCAAGAAGTGCCCGTGCTATCGTCTCATATGCCAGCGAGGATCTGGCACCCGGACTGCTCAGAGAAACCGGCATCTGCTGCATTACCGCATCGGATAACTGCGGATCCTGCGGGACCGAACCGAGATATGTAAGCGGCAGCTTCAAAAATCTCTGCACTACGGAATTGAGCTTTTTGTAAAGTGTCTGTCCGTCAGCATCCCTGCCCACCCTGTTGGCTATCATCCTGACGGATGTCTCCTGGGGATTGAACCTCGGATGCCTTGCCAGTGCCTTCAGCAGTGAATATGAATCCGTTATGCTGGTGGGCTCGTGAGTGGTTATAAGAAGTATCTCTCCGCTGGCCACCAGGAATTCAAGTACCGCATCGGATATACCGGCTCCGGTATCAACTATTATTATATCAGCAATGGAATCAAGTTCGGAAAGATTCTGTATGATGTAGTTCAGATAATCATTGCTGAGATTGGACATTCCGGCAATGCCGCTGCCGCCGGATATGAAGCCCACTTCTCCCGGGCCCCAGGTTATGATGTCCTTAATGTTCTTGCCCTGATATATCAGATCACACAGATTATGCTTTGGAACCGTCCCAAACATTATCTCTATATTTGCAAGTCCGAAATCAGCATCCAGTATGATCACCCTCTTGCCGAGTTTTTTCATCTGTATCGCCAGATTGATGGCGGTGTTGGATTTACCGACTCCGCCTTTTCCGCTTGTAACGGTTATCACTCTCGCAAGGGGTCTCGCCTGTCTGTTTGCCTTTATGATACGGAGCGATTCAGCCTGATCCATAGCTTCACTCTCCTCCCAACAGCTGCTTTACGATACGCTGCGCGTTAAATGTTTCAATATCATCCGGGACATTCTGACCGCATGTTATAAAGGCTATGGCGCTGTTCGAATAGCACTTTATATTATACAGGCTGCCGAGTGTGGATGTCTCATCAAGTTTTGTGAAAATAAGCTGAAAATCCGATACTGTACGGTAGTTGTCAACGATCTTCTTGAGATCCTTGTACTTGGTGGTAGCGGAAAGAACAAGGAAGCACTGTTTCGACACCGTCTCAGGCAGGCATTCCATATAGCTCTTCTGCTTGGCAAGAAGCTCCTCACTTTTATGGGAGTGACCTGCCGTGTCAACCAGGATATAATCACAGTCACTGAAATCTTCACATGCAATGAGCAGTTCATCCTCCGAGTAGATGACCCGGAAAGGTACTTCAAGGATGCTCGCATAGGTCCTAAGCTGGTCTGCCGCAGCGATCCTGTAGGTATCTGTGGTAAGCAGTGCAACCTTTCTTTTATCATTCACGGACAGTGAACTGGCCACCTTGGCTATTGTGGTGGTCTTGCCGACACCGGTGGGACCGATGAAAAATATGACTACAGGCCCCTTGGCTGCAGGCTCTGCAATACCGTCTGCCTTGCCAAAGCGCAGTATCATCTTCTGATAGACCGCACTGAGATAATGATCCAGCTTGGCACCGGGCTTTCCTGCATTTCCGGCATTCCCCACAAGCTCATTTACAAGCTTCTCATCGATATCGTTATCGATCATTGTGTTGTAGAGAAGTCTCAGGAATCTGGAGGTCTCCCTGTCAGGTTCCTCCTTGGGAGCCCCGGCATTATCTGCGGGTGCGGGACTTTCAGTCTTTT
>CACWJQ010000009.1 GCA_902761225.1 uncultured Lachnospiraceae bacterium
ATGCCGAATTTTGTCAGGAAAAAGAATCTCAGGATATTGCCCACCACCTCCATGGTGTTTTCAACCCTGCGGTCCCGTACTCGTTTTTTATTCGCCGCAAGTTTTTTCTGGTTGGCTATCTCCACTCTCAGTCTCTGATACAGTTCATTGACCGCATATCCTTCATCAGATCCCTGATATCTGATGGCTCTCTGACCGTTATCCTTGTTCTTATATACGACAAAATCTCCGGTCTCACTTTTATAGATACCGAAAGCCCTGGGCTCTTTGATATCTTTCCCTATGAAAAATCGTGTTACTTTCTCGGGCGGAAGCTTATGTGCAGTATACCATTCCTTAAGCTCCTCAATAGTCTTCGGCTGATCCGAAGCGGTGCGGTTTACTGTTGGCATCGATCCGCCGCAATTGGGGCAGTACTTAAGATTATCATCTATAAGCTGGTCACAGTAATTACACTTAACCTTCATTGATCTGCCTCCTTTCCGCCGGATTTCTTATTGTGGAGCAGATCCGTGACGTTTATCTCAAATCCATCGCCATCCTGTATATCAGTCTCGTGCCATTCGATCTCAGTGTCTTCCTTACGCATTTTTATGAAAAGGGCTACGGATAATGCTGTCATAGCGATCATATATACCGCAAGGATCACATAGAAAGCTATGGTCCCTGCTTTTATGCACATCTCATAAAATCCGTGAATTGCGATGGGGATCAGAACAGCAATGCAAAGACTCATCTTTTTATTCTTCGCATCATTCTTACTGACAGACACCTTAGCAAGGCCGTAATAGTATCCCATGAACACCGATATGATGATCTGCGCAAATACCGGAAGCAGAAGAGCTGCGGGCTTAAGTGCGGATCCGTATTTTATCACATATACAATATTCTCCGTGATCAGAAATCCCACGGACACCGCAACACTATAGACAATGGCATCGAATGTATAATTGAACTCCTTATTCTTCCATGTAAGGAGCTTAAGCACTATAAATCTTCCGCCCTCTTCGATAAGTGCGGTAAAGATAAAAGCATCGATAAATGTGTAAAGCAGGATCGATGTTCCGCCGTACGCGCTTTCAAGAAGCTTTAATCCCAGCGTACGAAGAAGAATGTCGATAAGCATCACCGCTGCTCCGGCTCCGAAAAGTTTCAGCAGCAGGATCGGTGATTCCTTTTCAACGGTGTCCAGTTTCCATACCGTAAACAGCAGAACCAGTCCCGGTATAAATGCAAGTGCTAACATTATCTTACCTCCATAAAATGATCAATCTTCCAGATCTGTCAGGACATCATCCCGATATACCTTAAGATAATATTCCGGCTCGAACGTTTGGATATGGCCGGTTAATCCAAGACCACATATCCTGTCCATCTCCAGCCAGTTCCTTCTATAGGTGAACATATCCTCCAGTGTCTTTCCTCCGGGAAGATCACTTTCAGTTATTCCGAAATTCTCACTGAACCAGTCATAGGAAAAAGAAACAAGTTCCGGGTTTTCCCTTAAATATGCATCTCCGCATATTTCATTCAGTACATCTGCAAACTCTGCCCACCCTTCAGGAAATCCTTCATATCCCCAGACTGTGACTGAATCGTATCCTTCACGGGTTTTATAGACTATGTATATCTTAAAGGCAAAATCACCATCAAAATCAGTATCCCGGTTATTCCTTACCTCTCTTGCCGCTTTAAGAAGAGCGTCCAGCTGCTCCTTCGTAACACTTTCCGGAGAGATTCCGTCCTCTATCGGTATTTTTTCATAATATCCGTATCTGTTTCCATCACTTCCTGCGGGAACCAGATACATTGCACTCCCCGGGTATCTTAGACTGTTGCAGACACCCTGATGAACATCTGAAGTGATCACCTCGATGCTGCACAGTTCAATGGGAGTGTCGTTATATTTTTTTACAGCCATCTTAACTCCTGCCACAGCGCCGATAACTGCTGCCACGGCTGCGATGAGGATGAGGAGTTTTTTTACATGTTTATTTATTATCGAAAGCACTATAAAAAAGATCACAGCCAAAAAGGCTGTCACCATAAGAACTCTTAAGAGAGAAAAATCCTTAACGGGTTCAGGGGCGGTATAGGACTGCGAACCGTCGGTCATGGGATAAAGATGTGTTATCGTCCAGTATAATCCGCTTTCAACCCTGCATTCACCGCCCCAGGACTGAGAATGCAGAGGAAGAAAACCGACATATGCACACAGTGATTCGATGATCAGATATATGATGTTTATCCTGAGCGAAAGTCTGATACTGCTAAGGATCACACCCAGTACACTCAGATCCGTAAATCTGATCCTTGGGTATCTGATCTTTTTCCGATCATTGTTTTCTTCCATAACATTACTCCCTTGCGCTACTATATGTATCCCGCGCCTTCATATAAGCCCCATCTAAAACAATATCTTTTATATCCATATAATACAACCCCCAATGTCCTATATCCATACAGGCGGTGTTCTTCCCTTTATCGTCACAAAACGAAATGGCTGCCGCACTAAGATTGATAAGTGTGACAGCCATTTTTAGATTCCGGCATTTTATTACAGATGAAGCACTCTTTCCTTGATCTCCTGGGTTCTTCCCTGGTTCCAGAACTGGGTTCCGATGTAGCCGCAGGTACGTCTTGCAACGTTCATCTTGTTCTGGTCACGGTTTCCGCAGTTGGGGCATTCCCAGATGAGCTTTCCGTCCTTGTCGCTGACGATCTGGATTTCTCCGTTATATCCGCATACCTGGCAGTAATCGCTCTTGGTATTGAGCTCCGCGTACATGATATTTTCGTAGATATACTGCATCACGGAAATGACCGCATCGATATTGTCCTGAAGGTTGGGAACCTCAACATAGCTGATGGCTCCGCCGGGTGAAAGTGCCTGGAACTGTGATTCGAACTTAAGCTTTTCGAAGGCATTGATATTCTCGGTAACATGTACATGATAAGAATTGGTGATGTAGCTCTTATCGGTAACACCGGGAATGATGCCGAATCTCTTCTGCAGGCATTTTGCGAACTTGTAGGTGGTGGACTCAAGAGGAGTTCCGTAAAGTGAGAACGCGATATTGCTCTCGCCTCTCCACTTCTTGCAGGCATCATTGAGCTTCTGCATGACCTCAAGTGCAAAAGGTGTAGCGGTAGGATCGGTGTGTGACTTACCTGTCATATATCTGGTACACTCGCAAAGTCCGGCATATCCCAGTGAAATGGTGGAATATCCGTCGAAGAGAAGCTTGTCTATCTTCTCGCCCTTCTGAAGTCTTGCAAGTGCGCCGTACTGCCAGAGGATGGGAGCCACATCGGAAAGAGTTCCCTTGAGGCGGTTGTGTCTTGCCATGAGTGCTCTGTGGCAGAGCTCAAGACGCTCTTCGAAGATGCTCCAGAACTTATCGATGTCACCGCCCGAAGAGCATGCGATATCCACAAGGTTAAGGGTTACAACACCCTGATTGAACCTGCCGTAGAACTTGGGAGTCCCGTCCACATTCTGGACACCGGGCTCGTAGGTAAGGAAGCTTCTGCATCCCATACAGGTATATACATTGCCGCCCTTGAGTTCCTTCATGACCTTGGCTGAGATATAATCGGGAACCATGCGCTTTGCGGTACATCTTGCGGCAAGTTCTGTCAGATAGTAATACTTGCTGTCCTTGGTTATATTGTCCTCATCGAGAACATAGATGAGCTTCGGGAATGCGGGGGTGATATATACACCCTTCTCATTCTTGACGCCCTTGATACGCTGCTTGAGCATCTCCTCGATAACGATGGCAAGGTCGTCCCTTGTCTGTCCCTCAGGAACCTCATCAAGGTACATGAAGACTGTGATAAAGGGAGCCTGTCCATTTGTGGTCATAAGGGTGATGACCTGGTACTGGATGGTCTGCACGCCTGCCTTGATCTCATCAAGGACTCTCATCTCAGCGACCTTGTTGATCTCCTCCTCGGTCACCTCTATACCGGCATTCTCCATCTCCTCTTTTACGGTCTGTCTGAACTTCTCACGGCTTATCTGCACGAAAGGAGCAAGGTGTGAAAGAGAAATGCTCTGTCCGCCGTACTGTGAAGATGCGATCTGCGCGATGGCCTGGGTGGCAACATTACATGCGGTGGAGAATGAATGGGGCTTCTCAATCATGGTCTCGCTGATGACCGTGCCGTTCTGAAGCATATCCTTCAGATTGACGAGGCAGCAGTTATGCATATGCTGTGCAAAATAATCAGCATCATGGAAGTGGATGAGACCTGCCTCATGAGCGGCAACGATATCTTCATCAAGAAGGAATCTCTTGGTGATATCCTTGCTGACCTCACCGGCCATATAGTCACGCTGAACGCTGTTAACAGTGGGATTCTTGTTGGAATTCTCCTGCTTTACTTCCTCATTGTTGCACTCAATGAGAGAAAGGATCTGCTCATCCGTGGAATTAGACTTACGGACAAGCTGTCTCTTGTATCTGTATGTGATATAGGAACGGGCAACGGCGAAGGCTCTCTGGTTCATGATCTCATTCTCGACCATATCCTGGATCTCCTCGACAGAAAGAGATCTGGGGATCCTTGAACACTGAGTGAGCATATTGTCGGAAATGACATCGATCTGCTTCTCAGTCATCCTCTCGGTCTCAATAACACTCTCGTTGGCTTTGCGTACTGCCGCCGTTATCTTCTCAATGTCAAATGGCACCTCACTGCCGCTTCTCTTGATAATCTTCATGGACACTCCCCCGATACTATACGGTTTATATGTTTTTCAGGCCATTTTTCACATTATATATAGTGTAAAATACATGGCCGTGCACTACATATTGTATTACCCAAAATATTTCAAAGTCAAGATATGGTACCAAATAATAATATAAGAATGACCCGTGTTATTTTTGTGAAAAGTGTTCAATAACCCGACGAAAGGCGCATGGATACTGGATTTCAAGGGTGCAGGGCACCAAAAAACACGGCCGTAGCCGTGTTTTTCAGCATTTTCATGCACCACTATATATTGTGGTAGGCCGCCCCAGGGCTAACAACCGTGTCCCGGAACCCGCACAGATCCTGCGTTTTCAGTTCAGATGCCAGATGTCCTCATTATACTGTCTTATGGTCCTGTCGGATGAGAAGAAGCCTGCCTTGGCAATATTGACCAGCATCATCCTGCGCCATCTTTCGCGGTCCTCATATGCCGCAATCGCCTCATCCTTAACCCTGATGTAATCCTCAAGGTCTATAAGGGTCATGAACCAGTCCTTGTTAAGAAGCTCGCTCTTAAGTCTTGTAAGCTTCACCACATCTCCGATCTTAAGAAGCTGCATGCTTGTGATAAAGTCCACAGCCTCCTTGATGACAGGGCTCTTTCTGTAATGATCCCATGCCACATAATCAGCCTTCCGGTAATGCTCTATGACCTTATCCGATCCGAGGCCGAATTCGAAGATATTGTCCTTACCCACCAGCTCCGCTATCTCCACATTGGCTCCGTCTGCTGTACCGAGGGTAACCGCACCGTTAAGCATGAACTTCATGTTGCCGGTACCTGATGCCTCCTTGGATGCAAGGGATATCTGCTCGGAGATATCGCAGGCAGGGATCATCTTTTCAGCGTAGGTCACATTGTAGTTCTCCACCATCAGCACCTTCATGTAAGGGTTCACCTCGGGATCCTTACTGATAAGTTCCTGCAGGCAGAGGATCAGATGGATGATATCCTGTGCGATCACATATGCCGGAGCGGCCTTTGCACCGAAGATGTAGGTGACAGGCCTTACGGGCTTCTTACCGGACTTGATCTCCAGATACTTGTGGATGATGTAGAGAGCGTTCATCTGCTGACGCTTGTATTCATGAAGCCTCTTGGACTGGATATCGAAGATGGAATCCACATTCAGCTCGATCCCTTCCTTCGCTCTGACATAATCCGCAAGCTGCTGCTTCTTGATCTTCTTGATGTTCTCGATATTCTCAAGGACCATGTCATTATCCTTAAACTCAAGGAGCTTCTCGAGATCATCCGCATTCTTGGTAAATCCCTCTCCGATGGTCCTGCGGAGAAATCCGGAAAGCTCTCTGTTACAGGATATGAGCCATCTGCGGAAGGTTATACCGTTGGTCTTGTTATTGAACTTATCGGGATAGATCCTGTAGAAATGGTTGAGCTCTGTCTTTTCCAGGATATCGGTATGTATGGCGGCAACTCCGTTGATGGAGTGTCCGTAATGGATATCGATGTGTGCCATATGAACCCTGCTGTCATCATCTACTATGGCAACCCTGGGATCATCGAACTTTTCCTTTGCTCTCTTGTCAAGCTCCATGATATAGGGGATAAGATGAGGCACAACCTGTTCAAGGTAATCCAGAGGCCAGGTCTCGAGAGCCTCTGCAAGGATCGTGTGATTGGTGTAGGCACAGGTTGCAGTCACTTCCTTGATGGCTTCGTCCATGGAGAAGTGCTCCTCCTCCACAAGGATCCTGATAAGTTCGGGAATGACCAGTGTGGGATGGGTATCGTTGATCTGGATAGCGGCGTGTTTGGAAAGATCCGCAAGCTCGTACTTCTTATCCTGCATCTCCTTTACAATAAGCCTTGCCGCATTGGCGCACATGAAATATTCCTGGTAGATCCTGAGAAGATTGCCGTCCTTGTCGGAATCATCCGGATAGAGGAAGAGAGTAAGGTTACCGGAAACAGCCTTCTTATCGAAATCGATGCCCCTTTTCACAAGGTCTTCGTTCACGGTCTCAACATCGAAAAGATGAAGCTTATTAACGCCGTTTTCATACCCTATGACATCTATGTCATACATCCTGGATACGACTTCAAAATCGGCATACTTTACCTTGAAGGATACGCCTGTCTTCCTGAGCCAGCTGTTACTTTCGATCCAGTCGTTCTTCTCTGCGGTCTGACAGTTATTCCTGAACACCTGCTTAAAAAGTCCGAAATGATAATTGAGACCTATTCCGTCTCCGGGAAGTCCCAGACTTGCGATGGAATCAAGGAAGCACGCAGCCAGTCTTCCGAGTCCGCCGTTACCCAGGGACGGCTCGGGCTCAACCTCCTCGACAGCACCCAAGGATTTTCCGTTCCTTTCAAGGATGGCCGAAAGCTTCTCATAGATACCGAGATTGATCAGGTTATTGGACAGGAGTTTTCCGATGAGGAATTCCATGGAGATGTAATACAACTTCTTCTCTCCGGAGATAGGCATTGATACATCCATCAGAGTCTTTACAAGGGAAAGTATTGCGTAATACAGCTGACTGTCACTGCATTCCGCTATCTCCCTTCCGTATTCCTTCCTTGTTATCAGGCTGAGCTGCTCCTCAAGATTCATAATGATAACATCCCTGCCCAGATTGCGATTACTTTCCATATGCGCTTACCATCTCCTTTAAGATCACCGGCATATCATCAATTTGCCGGATCTTCCTTCAAAATCTGTCTGATGACCCATCTGCTGTCAGGTGAGTACATCCTCGTATCTTACCTGTACCAGGCTGTAGGGAACCCTGATGGAGCGTCCGCTTTCACCGCCCATCAGCCTTATGCATTCCCTGAGCGCTTCCTCTCCTATATCGTAAAAATCCTGTCTGACGGTGGTCATGTTCTTGCCTGCATATCCCATCAGTGTAATGCCGTCGAACCCGCATACCGGATGGAAAACGTTCATGTCCGTGAGCGCCTTCATGGCTCCTATTGCCATAAGGTCCGATCCGCAGGCTATTATATCCTTGTCCCTGCCGTACTTAAGGGTGATCTCACGGGCGGTCTTCTCACTGAATGCGCCGTTCATAACGGTCAGTTCAAAGCCTATCTCCTCGGAAAGCTCCATTGCACCGCGGATCCTCTCCTCGGTAACGTAGCTGTTGGTCCTTCCCGAGATATAGAGTACCGAATTGCTGGGACCCGTATTCTCTGTGATGGTCTTACGCAGGATGTCCTTCTGGGCCTGTGCGTGATCCACGCCTATGTTGGAGACATTCTCGCTCTCCATGGGCATATCCACCACGACCGTCTTGAACTTCTCCCTCTCCACCAGCTGTGTCAGTGCCTTCATATCGCGGTCAAGTCCGCATATTATGATGCTCCTGATATTCTGGGCTTCAAGTCTGTGCTCGATCTCCTCCACCTTCATTCCCGCAAACATGGAGAAGAACAGAGGAACCACATCAAGTCTTGCCTCATTGCCTGCCTTCACGGCACCCATGATGTACTGCATCATTATTTCACTGGAAGCAAGGGTCTGTCCATCGGGATCCGTAAGCACCGCAACACGTCCGGATTGTTTTGATGAAAGAGACGCTGCAACCGAATTCGGGATAAAATGCAGCTCCTCGATCGCTTCATTGACTCTTGCGATGGTATCTTCCGATACGCTTGGATATCTGTTGATGACCTTGGAAACCGTCGAGACGGCGACGCCCGCTCTCTTTGCCACATCTCTTATCGTAACCATCAAAAGCCCTCCTTTGCATATGATGAATGTTCTTTAATATAAAACGTTTTCGGAAACCGTTTTCTACATCGTACTACTATGGAAGGTATTTGTAAAGCAGACAATTGATTTTTCTGAAAATCCATATCCCGGAGGTCTATTTTGGAGAAGACTGTGGAACTGCGGCATCAAAAAAGCCTCCGGCTAGGTATGCCGGAGGCTTCAATATCATAACTCAGAAATTATTTCTCATCTGCAGTGAAGTATACGAAGAAGTAATCTCCCTCGGTATCATCCTCAAAGTACTCAACGAATGATACGGAGAAATCCTTATATCCCTCGGGAGCTTCGAATACAAGAGTTCCTGTCATGGAATCCTTAACGCCGAGATCGTACTCTGCAGGAAGCTGATCGCTGAGAAGGTCCTCGTTGGTCTCTACAGGGAATGCATAAGCATCATCATCGTCATCCTCGCCCCACTGAAGTTGGAAGTCCCAGTTGCTCATGGGAATTGACTGATTGAAGGTGTTCTTGATGGTAAGCTCAACAACTACAAGAACATTTCCGTTTGAAGGAGTGTATCCGCCGATAGCATCCTCGGTAAAGTATGCATCGTTAACGCTGAAATCAAACCATGCTGTCTTCATCTTGGATCCCATTCTTCCTTCATAGAGATGGGTTCCGTCGTCAAAATCGTAAACCTGAATATCCTCGTCCTCGCTTGCCCACTCGGTTCCGAGTCCGCTCTTTCCGCAGCCTGCAATGGAAAGGATCATTGTAAGCACAAGAACCATGCTGAGTAATTTTTTCATATTTTCTCCTCTGTCTGTATCCTTTAAAAAATCCCGGAGAGATAATCCCTCCGGGATATTAGATCAAAAATACTTAGGCGTTTCCTTACCGATTACTCGATGACGGAAGCAACACGGCCTGAACCTACGGTTCTGCCACCCTCACGGATAGCGAAGGTAAGTCCCTGCTCCATAGCGATGGGATGGATGAGCTCGATGGTCATCTCAACGTTGTCGCCGGGCATGCACATCTCGGTGCCTTCAGGAAGGTTGATAACGCCGGTAACGTCAGTTGTTCTGAAATAGAACTGAGGTCTGTAGTTGTTGAAGAAAGGAGTGTGACGTCCACCCTCGTCCTTGGTAAGAACGTAAACCTGTGCGGTAAACTTCTTATGGCAGGTAACGGTTCCGGGCTTAGCAACAACCTGTCCACGCTCGATATCTTTTCTGTCAACACCACGAAGGAGTGCTCCAATGTTGTCGCCGGCCTGAGCCTCGTCAAGCATCTTACGGAACATCTCGATACCGGTGATAACTGACTTGCCCTTCTCTTCCTTGATTCCAAGGATCTCGACTTCGTCGTTGAGGTGAAGAGTTCCACGCTCTACACGGCCGGTAGCAACAGTTCCACGTCCGGTGATGGTGAATACGTCCTCGACAGGCATAAGGAAAGGCTTGTCGGTGTCACGCTGAGGATCAGGAATATAGCTGTCAACAGTAGCCATAAGCTCCATGATCTTGTCGCCCCACTCGCCGTTGGGATCTTCAAGAGCCTTAAGAGCGGAACCCTTGATGATAGGGCAATCCTTGAATCCGTACTCTTCAAGCTGCTCGGTAACTTCCATCTCAACGAGCTCGATAAGCTCAGGATCGTCAACCATGTCGCACTTGTTAAGGAATACTACGATGTAAGGAACGCCAACCTGTCTGGAAAGAAGGATGTGCTCCTTGGTCTGAGCCATAACACCGTCGGTAGCAGCAACAACGAGGATAGCACCATCCATCTGTGCAGCACCGGTGATCATGTTCTTAACGTAGTCAGCGTGTCCCGGGCAGTCAACGTGAGCATAGTGTCTGTTCTCGGTCTGATACTCAACGTGTGCGGTAGAAATGGTGATTCCACGCTCTCTCTCTTCGGGAGCCTTATCAATGTTGCTGAAATCGGTAGCGGTATTACCTGCAACTCTTGCTGCAAGAACCTTGGTTATAGCAGCGGTAAGAGTGGTCTTACCATGGTCAACGTGTCCGATGGTACCAATGTTACAATGGGGTTTTGTTCTTTCAAACTTCTCTTTAGCCATTTTACACTTTCCCTCCTAAAATGAAGTGTTTATACTGCGCCGTAGACTAGCGCCTACGGCGCCCATTTTTCGTTACACGGCTAACGTCTATTATATTAAAACCTCAGCCGTAATTCAAGCATTTATTTGCTTGCAAGGACCTTCTCCTGAACGTTCTTGGGAACGGGCTCGTACTTTTCGAAGAACATTGAGTAGTTACCACGGCCCTGGGTTCTGGAACGAAGGTCTGTTGAGTATCCGAACATCTCTGCGAGAGGAACGAATGCCTTAACCATCTTGCCTCCGCCGATATCTTCCATTCCCTCAACACGTCCACGTCTTGAGTTAAGGTCACCGATAACGTCGCCCATGTACTCCTCAGGCATTGTAACCTCAACCTTCATGATGGGCTCGAGAAGAACGGGAGCCGCCTTGCTCATAGCATCCTTGAATGCCATCGATCCGGCAATGTGGAATGCCATTTCGGAAGAGTCGACCTCGTGGTAGGATCCGTCGTAAACATTAGCGTGAACGCCGAGTACGGGGAATCCGCCGAGGATACCTGCCTGCATTGCTTCCTTGATACCTTCTCCGACTGCAGGTACATACTCCTTGGGAATAGCACCGCCCACGATGGTGGATTCGAAGAGCAGCTGAGGGGGCTCATTGAGCAGGATGTTAGCCTTGGGATCGAAGTCAAAGTGATCACAGTTAGCTTCCATGGGCTCGAACTTAACTTTACAGTGTCCGTACTGTCCACGTCCGCCGGACTGCTTAGCATACTTGCACTCGACATCAACAGCCTTTGTGAATGCTTCCTTGTAAGCAACCTGAGGTGCACCTACGTTAGCCTCAACCTTGTACTCACGAAGGAGTCTGTCAACGATGATCTCAAGGTGAAGCTCACCCATACCTGCGATGATGGTCTGGCCGGTCTCGGTATTGGTATGTGCTCTGAATGTAGGATCCTCTTCAGCAAGCTTTGCAAGAGCATCTGCCATCTTGTCCTGACCTGCCTTGGTCTTGGGCTCGATAGCGAGCTCGATAACAGGCTCGGGGAACTCCATGGACTCGAGGATGATAGGATGCTGCTCGTCGCAGATGGTATCACCGGTAGAGGTGGACTTAAATCCTACTGCTGCTGCTATATCACCTGAGAATACCTCGTCAAGCTCGGATCTCTTGTTAGCATGCATCTGAAGGATACGTCCGACTCTCTCTTTCTTGCCCTTTGAGGAGTTGTATACGTAGGAACCTGACTTCAGTGTTCCTGAATAAACTCTGAAGAATGCAAGTCTTCCTACGAAAGGATCGGAAATGATCTTGAATGCAAGAGCTGAGAAAGGCTCATCATCGGATGACTTTCTTGTAAGCTCATTGCCTTCGTCGTCGGTTCCTACAGCATCGGGGATGTCGGTAGGAGCGGGCATGAAGTCGATGACAGCATCAAGAAGCTTCTGGATACCCTTGTTCTGGTGTGCGGATCCGCAGCATACGGGAACACCGGAATTGTCGATGGTAGCCTTACGAAGAGCTGCCTTCATCTCGGGAACAGTGGGCTCCTCGCCGTCGAGATACTTCATCATGAGCTCATCATCGAACTCACAGATCTGCTCAACAAGCTTGGTGTGCCACTCATCAGCCTCAGCCTTCATATCATCGGGGATATCGGTGATGGAGATATCTTCGCCCTTGCTGTCATTATAGATATAAGCCTTCATCTCGAAGAGGTCGATGATTCCCTGGAAATAATCTTCCTTACCGATGGGGAGTTCGATAACAACAGGGTTCTTGCCCAGCTTGGTACGGATCTCCTTAACGGTGTTCATGAAGTTAGCTCCAAGAATGTCCATCTTGTTGACAAAAGCCATTCTCGGTACGTGATAGGTGTCAGCCTGTCTCCATACGTTCTCGGACTGAGGCTCAACACCGCCCTTAGCATCGAAGACACCTACAGCTCCGTCGAGGACTCTGAGAGATCTCTCAACCTCTACGGTAAAGTCGACGTGTCCCGGGGTATCAATGATGTTGATACGGTGCTCAAGAGCTCCGGGCTGGGGCTTGCAGTTCTCCTGATGTGTCCAGTGGCAGGTGGTAGCTGCTGAAGTAATGGTTATACCTCTCTCCTGCTCCTGCTCCATGTAGTCCATGGTAGCGGTTCCTTCGTAGGTCTCACCAATCTTGTAGTTAACACCTGTATAATACAGAATACGCTCGGTAAGAGTTGTCTTACCTGCATCGATATGCGCCATGATACCGATGTTTCTCGTTCTCTCGAGGGGATATTGTCTTTCTGCCATTTACTATCCCTCCTTAAAAACGATAATGTGCAAACGCCTTGTTTGCCTCGGCCATCTTGTGCATATCTTCCTTACGCTTTACAGCACCGCCGGTGTTGTTTGAAGCGTCAATGATCTCATTGGCAAGTCTGTCTACCATGGTCTTCTCGCCACGCTTGCGAGCGAACATGGTAAGCCATCTGAGGCCGAGTGTCTGTCTTCTCTCGGGCTTAACCTCGAGAGGAACCTGATAGGTAGCTCCGCCGACTCTTCTTGCCTTACACTCAAGAGTAGGCATAATGTTGTTCATTGCTGCCTGGAATACTTCGAGTGCGGGCTTGCCGGACTTCTCTTCTACCTGTGCAAATGCTCCGTAAACGATCTTCTGGGCTACGCCCTTCTTACCGTCAAGCATGACGTTGTTCACAAGCTTTGTGACAACCTTGTCATTATACAGAGGATCTGCCAAAACGTCTCTTTTTGCAATATGTCCTTTTCTTGGCACGTTACTTCCCTCCTTAACAAATTAAAGTTAACTCATCGGTACTCACATGTGTTTCCCCAAGTGTTCGTGCTGTAGTTAGGTTCTCTTTAGATATATTAAAAGATGAACTAAGCTTTCCAACACTAAATCTCAGTTACGTTTTTGTAATTACCTTAACCCCGGATCACAAGAAATTATTATTTCTTCTCCTTGGGTCTCTTGGCACCGTACTTGGAACGGGCCTGTCTGCGGTTTGCCACGCCTGCGGTATCAAGGGTTCCACGGATGATGTGATATCTGGTACCGGGAAGATCCTTAACACGTCCGCCACGGATAAGAACTACAGAGTGCTCCTGAAGGTTGTGTCCTTCACCGGGAATGTAGCTGGTTACTTCGATTCCGTTTGAAAGACGTACTCTGGCGATCTTACGAAGTGCGGAGTTAGGCTTCTTAGGGGTAGCGGTCTTAACAGCTGTGCAGACGCCACGCTTCTGGGGTGAGGAGTTGTTAACAGCCTTCTTGTGAAGAGAGTTAAAGCTTCTCTGAAGAGCAGGAGCAGTAGACTTCTTAACGCTGGTCTCGCGGCCCTTTCTTACTAACTGGTTAAATGTGGGCATTTCGTTCACCTTTCCTTTCTTAATATTTGCGTTCTATGCGCTATGGCTTATAATACCCTCAGACGGTGCGTTTCCGTCATTACGCTGCCTTGTATGCAGCATATGGGCATAGTAAGTCCTTTTTACGCACGCTAAATGATTATAGGTTGCACGGCTTCCTTTGTCAATCAGTATTTTTTCTCTTTCAGCCCCATGAAAAAACCGCCCCGACTAATGATTGTGGCGGTATCTGTTTTTATTGATAGATAAATCAACATATAGTATAATTCCACCGGTAACGGAAAATAGTGTTTTCCGCAATGTACCACATTATCGAAAGGAGAAAACAATGGGCTCACTTGTATCAATCATAATAGCCATCATCATGGGCGGCATCTCAGGATGGCTTGCCGGCATCATCATGAAGAGCAACAACGGCATCCTTCTCAACATCATCCTCGGCATTGTCGGAGGTGCTGTAGCAGGTGCTCTCTTCGGACTCATCGGCATCAGCTTCAACGGCATCATCGGCGGACTTATCTGCGGTGTGGTCGGTGCCTGCCTGCTGATCTTTATAGTAAGATTAATAAAAAAATAAAGATTATCATGTGTTATTGGGGTCGGAATGCTGTTATACTATGGCAGGGTTTCGGCCCCGATATTTTTTTGCTATAAGAAACGAGATCATCATGAAGAAAACAATCCCCGCCATCATAATATCCACAATGCTGTTCACAGGCGGATGCGCATTTACTGCTGCTCCTCCCGCAGACGAACCGGAGGTGCAGGAGGTTACCGTAAACTCCGTAACGGATGAAGAAGATCCTGCATCCGATGTTTCCGGAGGAGATACCTCTCCGGAGGTTCAGGAGCCCGAGATTCCTGAAGAACCCGAAGAGCCGGCAGAGCCCGAGCTTCCCCAAACCGTCAGTATACTTGGGGCAGAAACAGACATTCACGAACAGAGCCTGGACCTTGCCCTGATGACTCCTGATGACGTTCCCGCAGTTGCAGAAGCGATCGCGCAGATGCCTGAGCTTGGCTGGATCAACCTGATGAATGAAGAAGGTTTATCTGAGCTGTCTGTAGCCGATGTGAAGGCTCTTAAGGAAAGCAACCCCTCCGTTAATTTCATATATGATTTTGACCTCTTCGGAAAAAGAGTATCCACCATGGATACAGAGGTCACCTACCAGTGGGTTCCCATCGGAAACGAGGGCGAGGAAGAGATACGCAATGCTCTTTCAATTTTTAATGACTGTCAGTATTTTCTGCTGGATGACTGCGGAATAGACAATGAGGTCATGGACGGGATAAGGAACGATTTTCCGGATACCAAAGTGGTATGGAGGATCCACGTCGGCACCAGAAGCGCACTGACTGACGACCAGGTCATCCGCATGACCCACGGCATCAACGATTCCATGACGGAACCCCTTAAGTACTGCCATGACGTGGTCTATATGGACCTTGGGCACGATGCGGGGATCACGGATATCTCCTTTATACAGTACATGCCCCTCCTTGAATGCATCATTCTCTCAGATGCCAAGATGACGGATATCACTCCCCTTTCATACTGCCACAACCTGACATGGGTGGAGCTGGTATATTGCGACAGGCTTAAGGATATAACCCCCATAGTGAACCTGGAGTCGGTAAAATATCTCAATATCAGCTACAGCGGGATCAGGGATATCACACCCATAGACACAATGAACCTGGACAGATTCTGCGCCATCGCCATCGGTGTAAGTGATGAACAGCTGGAGGAATATAAGGCTGCCCATCCTGACACTCTTGCCATCAATTCCGGCAATCCTTACGGATATGCGTGGCGCTACAATGATTACGGCTATCATTTCTTCTGGTATTACGCGAGAATGCGTGAGGCCTTCAGGTATGACCAGGGAAGCCCGGGCGGCTTCAAGCTTCCGGAGGTATGGATCAACAATCCGCCCGAGGAGATACCGGCAGAGACTGAGGAAAGCAGCCCTGCTGAGGAAACATAAAATAAAGCCTGCATGGACTTACTGTCCGATGCAGGCTTTCTTTTATGTTACAGACCTTTCAGTTAACACTCTTAAGCTCAATAAGATATCTGTGAAGAGCATCCTTCCAGTCAGGAAGGGGAGTGAATCCGTTCTTAACAAGCTTGGACTTATCCAGTCTTGAATTGAAAGGCCTCTTTGCCTTGCTGAGTCCGTACTCCTCAGTGGTAACCCTGTTTATGACAGTGGACTTGCCACCCTCTTTCATTATCGCTTCCGCAAAATCAGCCCAGGATATATATCCGCCCTCGTTGGTCGCATGATAATAGCCGTATTTTTCCGTAAGGATCATATCAACAAGCAGGACTGCAAGATCATAGGTATATGTGGGAGTTCCGATCTGGTCATCCACAACCCTGAGAGAGTCATGGGTATCCGCAAGTCCCAGCATGGTCTTGATAAAGTTCTTGCCGTTAAGTCCGAAAACCCAGGCGATCCTTACTATGAAGTACTTCTCAAGTCTTGAAGATACAGCCTTCTCACCTTCAAGCTTGGTCTCACCGTAGTAATTGAGGGGAGCATAATCCTTACAGTCCGGATCCCAGGCTTCAGTACCCTCACCGTTAAAAACGTAATCGGTGCTCAGGTACAGCATCTTGGCATCACATTCCCTGCAGGCTTCGGCGATATGGTCCGTTCCCTTCGCATTTACCGCATATACCTTATCCCTGTTTGCTTCGTCCTCAGCGGCATCAACCGCAGTCCATGCAGCGCAGTGCATTACAACATCCGCCCCGGTACTTCTGATGGTATCAAGCACCCCATCCCGGTCGGTTATATCCATCTGAACATATGCAGCGCTCCCGGCTGCGCTCCCATCCTTTATCCCGCTGTACTGAGGGGTAATATCAGAACCTACGCTTTCAATATTTCTCCTGGCAAGTTCGTTCATAAGATCATGACCGAGCTGTCCGTTAACTCCTGTGACGAGTACCTTCATACCATTCTCCTGATCTTGTCTTCATTTCATAGATCCATATGATCCGCTTATCTGACCTGTCCCTTACATACACGGCTTACCCTGCTTTCCGGCATATAACTTATCCGGACCTGTTTCGGGCAGGCGGTCAGCTTCTGAAACATTATAAGATAAAAACCTCATAAATGCACGTTCCCGGCTCGGAAAATCCTTGCCGGGAACGAAAAATTTATTTAACTGTGAAGATCACTCTTCGCTGTCCGAATCCTCGGAAACTGCCTCTGCTGCTTCAAAAACTTCCTCAGCATTTTCAGCCTCATTGAGAGAATTCTTATTGTTGAGGTCAGTTGAGAGAGTGAGATTTCTGTATCTCTTGAGACCTGTTCCGGCAGGGATGAGCTTACCGATTATGACGTTCTCCTTAAGTCCGATAAGAGGATCGGTCTTACCCTTGATGGCTGCATCGGTGAGAACCTTGGTGGTCTCCTGGAATGATGCTGCAGACATGAAGGAATCGGTTGCAAGTGCTGCCTTGGTGATTCCGAGGATGATCTGGGTTCCTTCGATGGGAGCCTTTCCTTCAGCAATAAGCTTCTCGTTGATCTCTTCGAAATCGAGCTTGTCGATCTGGGTTCCGGAAAGGAGCTCAGTATCTCCGGGCTCATCTATGCGGATCTTGCGGAGCATCTGACGAACGAGAACCTCGATATGCTTATCTGCGATATCAACGCCCTGCAGACGGTATACTCTCTGTACTTCCTTGAGAAGGTAATCCTGTACGGCCCTGATTCCCTTGATCTTGAGAAGATCGTGGGGATCGATGGAACCCTCGGTGAGATAGTCACCGGCTTCGATGATCTGTCCCTCTTCAACCTTAAGGCTTGATCCGTACTTGGTGAGATAATCTCTCTTCTCGCCGGTCTCTTCATTCTCGATGAAGATCTTTCTGGATCTCTTGATCTCTTCGATCTTGGTAACCTTACCGTCGATCTCGGAGATGATAGCAAGTCCCTTGGGCTTTCTTGCTTCGAAGAGCTCTTCGACTCTGGGAAGACCCTGGGTAATATCGCTACCTGCGACACCACCGGTGTGGAATGTTCTCATGGTAAGCTGTGTACCGGGCTCACCGATGGACTGTGCAGCGATGATACCTACTGCCTCACCGATCTGAACCTTCTCGCCGGTTGCCATGTTGGCACCATAGCACTTAGCACAGATACCGTTCTTGCAACGGCAGGTAAGGATGGTACGGATCCTGAGCTTATCAATGGGCTCGCCCTTCTCGTTAACGCCTTCCTTCATGATGCGCTCTGCTCTTGCAGGGGTGATCATGTGGTTGTGCTTAACGATCATATTGCCGTCTTTATCAAAGATATCGACGCAGGTGGTACGTCCTGTGATCCTGTCCTTAAGCTTCTCGATGGTCTCCTTGCCATCCATGAATGCCTTGACGGTCATTCCGGGGATCTCTTCTCTGCCTACAGAGCAGTCCTCCTCCTGGATGACGAGCTGCTGTGATACGTCTACCATTCTTCTGGTGAGGTAACCGGAGTCAGCGGTACGGAGAGCGGTATCGGAAAGTCCCTTACGTGCACCGTGTGCCGACATGAAGTACTCCAGAACGTCCAGACCTTCACGGAAGTTGGACTTGATGGGAAGCTCGATGGTGTGTCCTGATGTATCTGCCATGAGTCCACGCATACCTGCAAGCTGCTTGATCTGCTGGTTGGATCCACGGGCACCGGAGTCAGCCATCATGAATATGTTGTTGTACTTATCAAGACCGCCGATAAGCTTATCGGTAAGTTCCTTATCGGTCTTGGTCCAGACCTTGATAACCTGCTTATATCTCTCTTCCTCGGTAACAAGACCGTGATGGTAATCGAGAGCAAGTCTATCAACAGTCTCCTGTGCCTTAGCAAGAAGCTCGGGCTTCTCAGGGGGCACGGTCATATCGGAAATGGAAACCGTCATAGCGGCTCTTGTAGAGAACTTATATCCGATAGACTTAACATCATCAAGAACCTCAGCGGTCTTGAATACTCCGTGAGTATTGATGACCTTCTCGAGGATCTGCTTGAGCTGCTTCTTGCCTACAAGGAAGTCGATCTCGGGCTTGAGGAAATCCTCGGGATTCTTCCTGTCGACATATCCGAGATCCTGAGGAAGGATCTCATTGAAATACAGTCTTCCGAGGGTAGTCTCAACGATACCGGTGACAACATCCCCGCCGGGAGCCTTCTTTGATACTCTTACATTGATGCTTGCGTGAAGATCAAGGATACCGTTCTCATATGCGAGAATGGCTTCGTTCATGTTCTTGAAGGTCATGCCCTCACCGGGTAAGGGTTCAGCATCTCCTTCAGACTTTCCTCTCTTCTGGGTCAGGTAATAGATACCAAGGACCATATCCTGTGAAGGAACCGCAACAGGACCGCCGTCTGAAGGCTTCAGAAGGTTATTGGGTGAGAGCAGAAGGAATCTGCACTCTGCCTGAGCCTCTGCAGAAAGGGGAAGGTGAACAGCCATCTGGTCACCGTCGAAGTCTGCATTGAAAGCGGTACATACAAGGGGATGAAGCTTAATAGCCTTACCCTCTACAAGAATAGGCTCGAAAGCCTGAATTCCAAGTCTGTGAAGCGTAGGAGCACGGTTCAGCATTACGGGATGCTCTCTGATGACGTCTTCAAGAACGTCCCATACCTTATCATCCCAGCGCTCAACCAGCTTCTTGGCGTTCTTGATATTCTGGCTGATGCCACGGCCGACAAGTTCCTTCATAACGAAGGGCTTGAAGAGCTCAAGTGCCATCTCCTTGGGAAGTCCGCACTGGTAGATCTTAAGTTCGGGACCTACGACGATAACGGAACGTCCGGAATAGTCGACACGCTTTCCGAGAAGGTTCTGACGGAAACGTCCTGCCTTACCCTTGAGCATATCTGAAAGAGACTTGAGAGGTCTGTTGCCGGGGCCGGTAACAGGGCGTCCTCTGCGGCCGTTGTCGATAAGGGCATCAACAGCCTCCTGGAGCATTCTCTTCTCGTTTCTGACAATGATGTCAGGAGCACCGAGTTCGATGAGTCTCTTAAGACGGTTATTTCTGTTTATGATACGGCGGTAAAGGTCATTGAGATCCGATGTAGCGAATCTTCCGCCGTCAAGCTGTACCATTGCTCTGAGTTCGGGGGGAATGACCGGAAGTGCATCCATGATCATCCACTCGGGCTTGTTGCCGGACTCACAGAAAGCCTCAACAACCTCAAGTCTCTTGATGATACGTGCGCGCTTCTGACCGGTGGACTCGGAAAGCTCTGATCTTAATGCAGCTCTCTCCTCTTCAAGGTTAACCTCGGAAAGAAGCTCCTTAACAGCCTCAGCTCCCATTCCTACACGGAATTCCTTGCCCCACTTTTCTCTGGCTTCCTTGTATTCGTTCTCGGAAAGAAGATCCTTCTTCTGAAGGTCTGTGGTTCCGGGATCAAGAACTATATATGATGCAAAATAGATAACCTTCTCCAGCTGTCTGGGAGACATATCAAGGATAAGACCCATACGGCTGGGGATACCCTTGAAATACCAGATGTGTGATACAGGAGCAGCAAGTTCGATATGACCCATGCGCTCACGTCTGACGCTGGACTTGGTAACCTCAACTCCGCACTTATCGCAGACAACGCCCTTGAAACGGATCTTCTTGTACTTTCCGCAGTGGCATTCCCAGTCCTTGCTGGGTCCGAAGATCTTCTCGCAGAAAAGACCGTCGCGCTCGGGCTTAAGTGTTCTGTAGTTGATGGTTTCGGGCTTGGTGACCTCACCGTGGGACCATTCTCTGATCTTCTCGGGAGATGCAAGTCCTATTTTGATGGAATCAAATGTTACGGGCTGATATGACTCATTTATTGATTCAGGCATCTGATGATACTCCTTTTATTTTCACCTACACGTTAACGGTAACAGTTTCAGGACAGATCAGTTCTCATCGTCATCGAGGTCGTCTTCGAAATCGTCTGCTTCATCATCCACGGTAACGAGCTCTTCATCGTCGTTGAATTCCTGTGTCTGATATCCGTTATCCACGAATCTGTCTCCGTCTCTTTCGGAAGTGGAGCGGTTCTCACCTTCCATTACGGAACGGTAATCTGTCTCACCAAGGTCTACATTCTCTTTGAGTTCAACCTCATTGCCGTTTTCATCAAGAACCTTCATATCCAGTCCCAGTGACTGAAGTTCCTTGAGAAGGACTTTGAAGGACTCGGGGATTCCCGCAGCGGGAACGTTCTGACCCTTGATGATAGCTTCGTAGGTCTTGACACGGCCGAGAATATCATCGGACTTAACGGTCAGGATCTCCTGAAGTGTATATGAAGCTCCGTATGCCTCCAGCGCCCAGACTTCCATCTCTCCGAAACGCTGTCCGCCGAACTGTGCCTTACCGCCGAGAGGCTGCTGTGTAACAAGGCTGTACGGGCCGGTAGAACGTGCGTGGATCTTATCGTCTACCAGGTGGTGGAGCTTGAGGTAATGCATGTGACCAATTGTTACGGGACCATCGAAGTATTCTCCGGTACGTCCGTCTCTCAGGCGGACCTTACCGTCGGAATTGATGGGAACTCCTTCCCATACCTTCCTGTGATCTCTGTGCTCTGACAGATATTCAAATACTTCCTTTCTGAGCTCATCCTTGTGAAGCGAGGAGAAATCTCCCTTTCCGTTCTGAACCCAGATCTCATACTTCTTGCCGTACTTATCGGGATCTTCGCACTTCTTCTCCCAGTCTTTGACTTCCTTCTCATCGAAAGGAAGATTTACGTAATCGTTGGCAAGAGCCAGTGTCTCGGTAATATCAGCCTCGGTAGCTCCGTCGAATATGGGAGTGGAGACATTGAAACCAAGAGCCTTGGCTGCAAGTGACAGATGAATCTCGAGCACCTGTCCGATATTCATACGGGAAGGCACGCCCAGAGGGTTAAGGACTATGTCGAGAGGTCTTCCATTGGGAAGGAAAGGCATATCCTCAACGGGAAGTACACGTGAAACGACACCCTTGTTACCGTGACGTCCTGCCATCTTATCGCCGACAGAGATCTTTCTCTTCTGTGCGATATATACTCTTACGCTCTTATTAACACCGGGGGACAGCTCATCGCAGTTGTCCTTGGTGAATTCCTTGACATCGATAACTGTTCCGTATTCGCCGTGAGGAACCTTGAGAGAGGTATCTCTTACTTCTCTTGCCTTCTCGCCGAAAATAGCGCGGAGGAGTCTCTCCTCAGCGGTAAGCTCTGTCTCTCCCTTGGGAGTAACACGTCCGACAAGGATATCGCCTGCTCTGACCTGTGCGCCGATACGGATGATCCCGCGCTCGTCAAGATCCTTGAGAGCTTCCTCACCCACACCGTGAACATCACGGGTGATCTCCTCGGGTCCGAGCTTGGTATCTCTTGCTTCTGCTTCATACTCCTCGATGTGGATGGAGGTGTATACATCCTCACGTACAAGGCGCTCTGAGATAAGAACAGCGTCCTCGTAGTTATATCCTTCCCAGGTCATGAATCCGATAAGAGGATTCTTACCGAGTCCGAGCTCTCCGTGATAGGTTGAAGGACCGTCAGCGATAACCTCGCCCTTAACGATCTTCTCACCCTTTTCAACGATGGGTCTCTGATTGTAGCAGTTGCCCTGGTTGGAACGTGCGAACTTGCTTACCTTATATTCCATGTCGGTGCCGTCATCATTCTTAACCTTGATGGTGGTTGCATCAACATATGTTACGGTTCCGTTTTCCTTGGCAACAACGCAGACACCCGAGTCAACGGCTGCCTTTACTTCCATGCCGGTTCCTACTGCAGGAGCATCGGTGGTCATAAGAGGCACTGCCTGTCTCTGCATGTTGGATCCCATGAGAGCACGGTTAGCGTCGTCATTCTGAAGGAAAGGAATAAGTGCGGTAGCCACTGAGAAGACCATCTTAGGGGAGACATCCATATAGTCAAAACGTGCCTTGGGATATTCCTGGGTCTCGTCTCTGTGACGTCCTGATACGTACTTTCTAACGAAGTGGCCTTCCTCATCAAGCTGCTCGTTAGCCTGGGCAACATAGTAGTTGTCCTCTTCGTCGGCTGTCATGTAGACAACTTCATCGGTAACCTTCGGATTTGCGGGATCAGTCTTATCGATCTTGCGGTAAGGAGCCTCCACGAATCCGTAGTCATTGATACGTGCATAGCTTGCAAGGGAGTTGATGAGTCCGATGTTGGGACCTTCGGGGGTCTCAATGGGACACATTCTTCCGTAGTGTGAATAGTGAACGTCACGTACTTCGAATCCGGCACGGTCTCTTGAAAGACCACCGGGTCCGAGTGCGGAAAGACGTCTCTTGTGAGTAAGCTCACCAAGAGGGTTATTCTGGTCCATGAACTGTGACAGCTGGGATGATCCGAAGAACTCCTTGACTGCAGCAGTTACGGGCTTGATATTTATAAGGCTCTGAGGAGTGACATCCTCAGCATCGTGAGTGCTCATTCTCTCCCTTACCACACGCTCAAGTCTGGAAAGACCGATGCGGTACTGGTTCTGAAGGAGCTCACCGACAGCTCTGATACGACGGTTTCCGAGATGATCGATATCATCCTTGTTACCGATTCCGTACTCGAGGTGCATGTTATAGTTGATCGAAGCGAAGATGTCGTCCTTGGTGATGTGCTTCGGAACAAGCTCATGAGCATTCAGCTTAATGGCGTCGGTAAGAGCCTCGGGATCATCTCCGTATGCATCAAGGATCTCTCTGAGTACAGGATAGTAAACTCTTTCCTTGATACCGAAATCTTCCTTGGGATCACAGTCGATGAAATGAGAAAGGTCAACCATCATATTGGAAAGTACTCTCTCATTCTTCTCCTCGGTCTGGATGGTAACATACTCAACGGCAGAATCCTGAATGGTATCTGCGAGTTCGGTAGAAACCTCGGTGCCGGCTGCTGCGATAACCTCACCGGTCATGGGATCGATGACATCCTCAGCAAGAACAAGGCCTCTGATACGGTTTCTGAAGGCCATCTTCTTATTGAACTTATAACGACCTACTCTTGCAAGGTCGTATCTTCTTGCATCGAAGAAAAGTCTGTCGACTTCCTGCTTTGCATTCTCCTTGGTATAAGGCTCACCGGGTCTGATCTTCTTGTAGAGTTCAAGCAGACCGCCTTCGTAGCTTCCCTCAGGATTCTCGGATGTAATGGCAGCATCCTTCTTAAAGGTCTCCTGAAGCTTGATCTCATCGCCGAATTTATCGAGCATCTCGGTGTTGGTTCCAAGTCCGAGAGCACGCAGAAGAACGGTCACAGGAACCTTTCTGGTCCTGTCGACACGTACATAGAACACATCATTGGCGTCGGTCTCATACTCAAGCCATGCTCCGCGGTTAGGGATAACCTGGCATGTGAAGAGCTCCTTACCGACCTTATCATTTGCAATCCCGTAATACATACCGGGAGAACGTACGAGCTGGGATACGATGACACGCTCGGCACCATTTATAACGAAGGTACCGGTATCGGTCATTATGGGAAGATCTCCCATGAATATCTCATACTCCTGAATATTCTTGTCCTCATTACTGTGAAGACGCACAGTCACGAACAAAGGTGCGGAATATGTGGTATCTCTCTCCTTGCACTCTTCTATGGTATATTTTGCTTCTTCGCGTCTGAGTTCATGCTTTACGAACTCAAGACTGAGTGCTCCCGCAAAATCTTCGATGGGAGATATATCATCGAAAGCTTCCTGAAGACCCTCTTCAAGAAACCACTTATAGGAATTCGTCTGAACTTCTATAAGATTTGGCATTTCGAGCACATCGCGCTGTCTTGCATAGCTCATACGCATTGACTTTGCGCTCTGCTCCGGGCGGATCCTGTTCTTGCTCATTGACACTTTCACCCCGTTCTTTCTGTTGACATTTTCCGGTTAATGCGCTTCTCTTATTTTGACGTGCAAAAAAAGAGCTCGTCGCAGAAACGTGCATCATCCATAGTATCATTATGAATTCAATAGGTCAAGAGGGATTTTTGAAAAATCTCAAATTTGATATAAGAATCTCAAAACCGTCTCCGCTGAGCCGCGAAGACGGTAAAAGATAAAATCTCGTTATTCTGCCCTTATGGCTGCAAGAGGCGAAAGCTTCATCGCTCTTATCGAGGGAAGGAATCCCGCAAGCATTGCTATAAAAGCTGCAAATATTATGGATATGAGTGCGAGCCAGGGAGGAATGATGGAAATACTTGCTCCCTCCTCAAACATCATGGCGCCGACATTCAGGACCTTATTGAGAAGGTACGATATCCCGTAGGACAGCCCTATCCCCAGAGCTCCTCCGATGAATCCGATATATCCCGCCTCCACAAGGAAAAGAAACTGGATATCCCTGATCCTGCACCCTATGACCTTCATGATGCCGATCTCCTTGGTCCTCTCGTAAATGGACATCATCATGGTATTGGTTATGCCTATTGCGGCAACAAAGAGCGAAATACCTCCGATACCTCCGAGAACTGCCTGGATGATGTTCATCATCTTCATATCGGACTCCAGCCACTCGGCATTGGCGTATGTCCTGTATCCCATATCATTGATGATCTGCTGGATGGCGGTGACATTGTCCATCGTGTCCGCATTCACATTTATCCTGGAATAGAATATCTCCTTGTAGGGCTTGCCGTTCTTCATGGTAGGCTGACCGGGGATCACCCTGCCCTTGAACTCTCTTGTAAGAAGAGCCTTCAGATCGTCTATATCACAGTAGATGGTATAGGAATCCTCAGTCCAGGTCTCACCGGGGGTGCCTGCAAAAACTCCCGCCGTACTTATAATGTATTTCTTCGGAGCCTGTACCGGCTGACCGTCACCCGAGGGAAATCTCGACTGATAATACTTATCAGTATCAAATATTACGTACATCGAACCATTCATAAGGTCGATATTCGGAAGTTCCCCCGTTTCCCAGTAGTCGTACGTATTGGTCTTCGAGTTCATGAACTCCGTGATGATGTTGCATCCGTAGAGAAACTCTATCTCCCCGCCGGCCGCGGGTATCGTTCCGGTCCCCACATCCTCTCTTTTGGATTCAAGGAAGGACTGGCTTACACCTCTCAGCTGGAAATTACCTTCATAGATACCGCACTTTATTATGATGCTGGTCTCAAGAAAGGGATCCACCGACTCCACATGCTCCAGGCCCTCAAGGGTACTGACCAGATTGTCATCCAAACGCAGCTCCTCCTGATCCTTGTTGGAGGATGAATCGTCATAGTATCTTCCGGCAGTGGTCACCTCTATGGATTTGAGGCTTCCGTAGGACTCCATCTCCGAAAGAAGAGCTGACTTCATTCCGAGACCCAGAGAAAGCATGACTACTATGGAAGTTGTTCCGATGACAACTCCCATGATAGTCAGAATGGTACGTACTTTTCTTTTGAACAGACTCTCCAGACTCATCCGGAGAAGATCGGATATCTTCATCTTTTAAATCTCATCGTCATCAAGGTCTTCGAGTTCCTTGAGCATTTTCTTCTTCTTACGCTTGGAAGCTATCACCCTCCATATTATGATCGCTGCGATAACCACAACGACTATGGTTATGATGATGGGCTTCCAGAAAATACCGCCTTTTTCCTCACTTATCGGTTCATCGTAGATGGGATAATCAGTCCAGTCGCTGTCTTCATAATAAGCTTCCATTACAAAAAGCGTTATCTCTTTGTCGAGATAGGAAACGTTTCCCGCCTCATCCTCATAGGAGATCCTGGCTATTATGGTACCGTCATCCATGGTGGGAGCGATGCCGTTTACCATGGCATCAACGTTTCCGGTTGCACCGGGCTCAAGCTTTCCAAGGAATGTGGAGCCGCCCTCAACACTGTCACCTATGAAATCCACCTGGACATTGTAAAGAGTGGTCTTTCCCTTGTTATAAACAGGGAACATGACATTGGCACTGTTTCCCACAAATATGGAATCGGGAAGTATCTCTGCTTCGCCGTAGTCCACTCTTGCTTCCTGTCTTACAGGGATCGAGATATTGGAAGACATCTGGTAAGGATTAGCCTTGCTGTCTTCATACACCGCATCAAGCACTATTACGTAAGGCTTCTGTGCAAGGTCGCTCCTTGCAGTCATCTCTATCGAGATGTTCGCGGTCGCACCTGCGGAGATCACAGAGACGAACTTGGAGGCAGACCCTGATGTGGGAAGGAACGCTTCATAGGTCGTCTCGGAGTTATTGCCTGCACTGGCAGCCTTGAGATCAAACTGGATATTGGAAACCGCAGTGGTAAGGGATGTGTTCTGAACCGTGATCGTCAGATTGAATGTATCTCCCGCATAGACAACCTCGGGATCTGTCTTGAATCCGGTGACGATTATCCTGGGAGTGGGGGTCCTGCCCTCTTCTTCCTTCTCCTCATCTGTGGGTATCAGATTGCCGGATCCCGGCGCACCATTAATATTGATATATGTGGTAAGGGTTGTGGAAGAAGGAGTTCCGTTCCTGTAATAGATAACATCGAAATTAAGAGGATATGTTCCGGTCTTGGCATCCTTGCGTACAAGGAATACCCATGTGGCATCCTGGGCAAGGGTATGAGCCGTATGAATATCCGAAGATGCACAGATCTTGGGAATGACAAGTGCGTTGGATGCGGTGGTTATCTCAAAGGGCCACTTGGTAACATCGGTATTTTCCTGAGGGGTAATGACCACATCGGTAACATCTGCCTTACCGAGATTGATGATGGAAAGGGTAAGATATGTATATTCTCCGTAGGAAGCGGTTGTTGTGATGGAGTTGGTATTGATGAACAGGAATTCCTCGGTGCTGGATACGGAAGACTGCTCGCTCATCACCAGGTCAAAGTTGGCTACGGTCTCATTTACATAGGCAACCAGTCCGGAAGCGGAATAATTGTTATTAGCAATATAGGAATTGGCTCCGCTCCATACCTCTTCAAGCCTGTCCTTGATATCCTGAGAAGGCTTGTTCACAGTGATCAGGTTATTCATGTAGGAAATGAGGTAATTGTATGCAGCCTGTCTGTCGGAAGCATCGATCGGGTCAGTACCTGTATGTCCTGAAGTTAAATATGATTCATTAAATGTTCCCGCAGCGCGGACGTTCATGCTCCCAGAAGGTGCAAATACAAGCATCGCTGCCATCATGATAAATGCTATTATCTTAACTATCGCTCTGTTATATGTCTTCATCTGATATTATCTCCTCACCCGGAAAGCTTACTGCTGCCCCGGAATCTCCCCACTCATTACATTCTGTGCTGTATATTCAGATGCCGTCACAGCTGCCGGCTGTACTGTATATTCCTGCGGTGTTTGTACCGCCATCTGCTGAGCCTGTATTATATCCTGCCCCGCTGTCTGTGCTGTATATGCCTGGGGCTGCTGCACCCATGGCTGCTGAGCCTGTGTCATATCTGCCGGCGCCGGCTGAACCATGTTCTGAACAGGCTGCGCTGTCTGCTGCCGGTACTGTATCGCAGCCGCCTGCGCCTCGTATCCCTGAGCAGGCTGCATAGTCTGCTGGTACTGTGCTGCAGAGTTTTCAATCGGCTTTGCCAGTGTGCCGCCGGGAACCGCGAGAGTTCCGCCCGGAAGGCTGTCCGCTGACAGGCTCTCCACATTCTCAATGGCACCGCCGGGATGTTCCTCAACCCTGATGATCTTACCGTCCCTGATATGAATGACCTTATCGCCGAAGGATGCCAGGTAGTTATCGTGGGTAACCATGACCATGGTCTGCCCCTTTTCATGGACTATCCTCTGCATGAGCTTCAGGACTTCCAGAGTTGTGTTGGAATCAAGGTTTCCTGTGGGCTCGTCCGCAAATACTATCTCCGGATTTACGACCAGCGCTCTTGCGATACCGACTCTCTGCTGCTGTCCTCCGGACATCTGTCCCGGTCTGTGATCCAGGAATTTCCCAAGACCCACCATCTTCAGCATCTTGACAGCCCTCTTCTCACGGATATCCCTGGGAACACCCTGGAATGTGAGCGGCATTGCAACATTTTCCACCGCTGTCAGGTTCGGCATCAGGTTGTAGGACTGGAATATAAATCCCACATGCGCCTGGCGGAACATAACCAACTGGCTCTCATTCTTTCTCTCTATATGCTCACCGGCTATGACTATCTGGCCCTTGGTGGGCGGTTCCAGTCCCGCCATCATGTTAAGGAGTGTTGATTTTCCCGAACCGGAGGTTCCTACTATGCAGCAGAACTCACCTTTTTTGATGGTAAAATCAACTCCGTTGAGTGCACGGACCTTATTTTCACCGATGCGATATATCTTGTATAGATTTTTTACCTGTATTACAGGCTTGTCCATTGACAGATCCTCTGTCCCCCGTCACCTGAACGATCCTGACGGAAGGCCGTCTCATACTATATATAGTCATCAAAAAACGTTTTTTGACCACACTTTGATTATTCTAACACAGCAAAAGTAAAACGCAAGTTTCATAAACCGTTTTTAATCGATATTAAACAATTCTTAAAGTAATCGCGTGCTAACGCACCTGCATTTCTGATCCGCATCATCACTTCACACAGTTACAGACGCCAAACGATGCGTATACGTTACAGGTATTCGGAAATAAAAAACGGGACGCATAAGCGTCCCGCTTTGAATGTAAGATAAGATCGGATTACTTAAGGGTAACCTTAGCTCCAACTTCCTCGAGCTTCTTCTTGATCTCCTCAGCCTCTGCCTTAGCAGCTGCCTCTTTGATAACCTTGGGAGCAGCCTCAACAGCGTCCTTAGCTTCCTTGAGTCCAAGTCCGGTGATCTCACGAACAACCTTGATAACCTTAACCTTCTCAGCGCCAGCCTCAGTAAGCTCAACGTCGAACTCGGTCTTCTCCTCAACGGGAGCTGCAGGACCTGCAGCTACAACAACACCTGCTGCAGCGGATACGCCGAACTCATCCTCAACAGCCTTTACAAGATCATTGAGCTCAAGAACGCTGAGCTCCTTTATTGCATCAAGAATTTCCTGTGCAGATAACTTAGCCATTTTAATCCTCCAATCGCCGCTTTAGCGGCATTAATTCAAGTGAGCGAAAGCAAAGCTTCCGCCGTGCCTACAAAATTACTGTGCTGATGATTAAGCCTCAGCGGGAGCTTCCTCAGCTGCGGGTGCCTCTTCAGCAGAAGCAGGTGCAGCCTCTCCATCCTTTTCTGCGATCTGCTTGATGCAGCGTGCAAAATTGGTGATGGGGCTCTGCAGGGATCCAAGGAACTTGGAAAGGAGCTCTTCCCTTGAAGGGATCTGTGAGATCACAGCCATTCCTGCTGCGTCATAGAACTTGCCCTCTACGATTCCTGCCTTGATCTCAAGCGCGGGAGCGGTCTTAGCAAACTTAGCGATCACTCTTGCGGGTGCGGTTGCATCATCCTTGGAGATAGCAACTGCGGTAGGTCCTTCGAGAACGCCGTCAAGCTGTGCGAAATCAGTTCCCTCGAATGCTCTTGTAAGGAAAGTATTCTTGTAAACCTTGTACACAACTCCTGCTTCACGAAGGCTCTTACGAAGCTCGGTGTCCTGAGCAACGGTAAGTCCGCGGTAATCAACCGCAACTACGGACTGAGCGTCCTTAACATACTCGCTGATCTCAGCAACTATCGGCTTCTTCTCTTCGATCTTTGCCATTTTCTTACCTCCTTATAGATTTTTGATACTTTAGAGGCCGAAAAAAATCTCCCGCATCTGAAGACACGGGAGATGAAGATGATTCATTATTCATCACCTCGGCTGGACTTACAACGGTTGCCCGATGCCTGCTGTCTTCGGCTTATCATGACCTTGCACAAGATAACATATACTGATATCTCGTGTCAAGGGTCAATTCGGTATGAAAGATTATGAATACTTAGCAGTTGTTACGTGGATGCCGGGGCCCATGGTGGTAGCAAGAGTAACACTCTTGAGATACTGACCCTTAAGGGTGCTGGGCTTAGCCTTGATGATGGCATCGATGACTGCATCGTAGTTAGCCTTAAGCTGATCCTCGGTGAAAGAAACCTTTCCTACGGGAACATGTACGATGTTAGCCTTGTCGAGTCTGTACTCGATCTTACCTGCTTTGATATCAGCGATAGCCTTCGCAACATCCATGGTAACGGTTCCTGCCTTGGGGTTGGGCATGAGACCCTTAGGTCCGAGCACCTTACCAAGACGTCCTACAACACCCATCATGTCAGGGGTTGCAACAACAACGTCGAATCCGAACCATCCCTCGTTCTGGATCTTGGGAATGAGCTCCTCGCCACCGACGAAATCAGCGCCAGCGTTCTGAGCCTCGGTCAGCTTATCACCCTTAGCGAATACGAGTACCTTAACTTCCTTACCGGTACCGCTGGGGAGAACTACTGCACCACGGATCTGCTGATCTGCGTGTCTTCCGTCGCATCCTGTACGGATGTGAAGTTCTACAGTTTCATCAAACTTTGCAGAAGCAGTCTTCTTAACAAGTGCTACTGCGTCAGCGGGATCATAAAATGTGCCGCGCTCGACCAGCTTAGCTGCCTCTGAATATTTCTTGCCATGCTTCATTATAATTTCCTCCTAGGTTCAATCGGCGTTTTTCACGCCTCCCAAAGTGTTACTCACTGATAGTGATACCCATGCTGCGTGCGGTACCTTCGATCATGCTCATTGCTGCCTCGATGGAAGCTGCATTGAGGTCGGGCATCTTGGTCTCAGCGATCTCTCTGACCTGAGCCTTGGTGATGCTTCCTACCTTGTTCTTGTTAGGTACACCGGACGCCTTCTGGACCTTAGCTGCCTTCTTGATGAGAACTGCAGCAGGGGGAGTCTTGGTGATGAAGCTGAAAGATCTGTCTGCATAAACTGTGATGACGACAGGGATGATGGTATCACCCTTGTCTGCGGTTCTTGCGTTGAACTGCTTGGTGAACTCAACGATGTTGACACCATGCTGTCCAAGTGCAGGACCTACCGGGGGCGCGGGTGTTGCCTTGCCGGCCGGGATCTGTAACTTGATATAGCCTTCTACTTTTTTTGCCATAATGGCACCTCCTGAATTAATTGCCGGAATATTCCGGTTCGTGGTGATCGTGCCCGGAGGCACACTCCCACTCTTAAATTTGTATACTCGTAAATTGCCATGCAATTTACTCGTTAAAAATGAATCGCTTGCGATTCATTTTTATATTAAAGGGACAGAGCCCTGTAATATCACGATCATCCCATCCTTCTTACGTTGTCGAGAGGAACCTCGAGAGGTGTCTCTCTTCCGAACATCTCAACATTGATGGTAACGGTCTGCTTGCTGTCATCGATCTTGAGTGCCTTGCCCTCGGTATCTTTCCAGGTACCGTCGACAACTGCGATAAGATCTCCGACCTTGATGCCGTAATCCTTCTTGGGAGCCTTCTCATCGGCACCTGCTCCGGGAGCGGGCTTTCCAATCTTAAGATTGATAAGCTCTTCCTCGGTAAGAGGCACGGGCTTGCTTCCGGGTCCTACAAAACCGGTAACGCCTCTGGTATTTCTGACAATGTACCAGGTATTGTCATTCATCACCATGTGAACAATGACATAGCCGGGACACATCTTACGGTCTACGACTCTCTTCTTACCGTCCTTGACTTCCATAACACTCTCGGTAGGAACCTCAACGCCGAGAATCTTGTCAGCTATATTCTTATTGTTGGCAATGGTCTTCTCGAGATCCAGCTTTACTTTATTCTCATAGCCGGAATAAGTATGGACCACATACCATTTTGCTTCTGTATCTGCCACCGGCGGTCCTCCTTATAATGATGTGATCCAGTTAACACCGCTTTTTGCCGCAAAATCGATAAGAGCGATGATGAGTCCGGAAACAACCGAAATCAGGATAACAGCAACAGATTGTCTGAAGGCACCTTTTCCGTTAGGCCATACGATCTTGCCGAACTCTGCCTTCACACCACTCCAGAAGCTGATCTTCTTTTCATTAGTATCTGCCATCAGCTATTCTCCTTAAAGAAATCAATCCTGTTATTTGGTTTCCTTATGAACAGTATGCTTCTTGCAAAATCTGCAGTACTTCTTGATCTCCATGCGGTCCGGCATGTTCTTCTTCTCTTTGGTGGTGTTGTAGTTACGCTGTTTGCACTCGGTGCAAGCAAGTGTGATCTTTGTACGCATAATAATCCTCCGTTTCGCCACGTAAGCGAGATTTATTTAGGGGAGCTGTGGCTTTGCTCGGCCAAGCCTCCTGACCGGTCACATGATGGTTCATCTTCCTGACCGGAAAATATTGCGCGAAAAAAATAGGCCTCAGATCAGCCGCTTATGTAATGTAGCATATAGGCTGATGGACGTCAATAGTTTTCTAAAAAAATCTATTCACGGACGGCCAGCGCCACATCGGGCTTTTTATCGCAGACCCGCCTTTCGGCTTCGGTTCACCCCGTAACGGTACTAAGCTCATGCTTCATTTCATTCGCATTCGCTAAGTGCCGACGGGGTTCACAGAGTCTGCTTATAAAAACCCGATGTGTGCACTGCCCTGTTTATGAAAAAATAAATTACAACTCGTTCTCTTTACCGACGAGTCCCTCTACGCTGTAGCGCTTGCGGAGAACGGGCTTTTCGATCTTGCCGGTAGGGTTGCGGGGCACATCGTCGAATATAATCTTACGGGGACGCTTGTAACGGGGAAGTCCCTGGCAGAATTCGTTGATCTCTTCTTCGGTGCAGGTCATTCCGTCCTTGATGGAAATGATGGCGCCTGCGATCTCTCCGAGTCTGGGGTCGGGGAGTCCGATGACAGCAACGTCCTTGATCTTGTCGTGCTTTCTCAGATAATCCTCGATCTGAACGGGATAGAGATTCTCACCGCCGGATACGATGACATCCTTCTTACGGTCTACAAGGAAGATGAAGCCGTCCTCATCCTGCATCGCAACGTCGCCGGTATAGAGCCATCCGTCCTTCAGGACCTCTGCGGTAGCCTCGGGATTTCTGTAGTAGCAGGTCATGACGCCGTCACCCTTGACACAGAGCTCTCCGGCTTCACCCTTCTTTACTTCATTGCCGTTATCATCAACGATCTTGCACTGCCATCCGTAGCCGGGCACTCCGATCGCACCGACCTTGTGGGTATTCTCCACTCCGAGATGCACGCAGCCGGGGCCTATGGATTCGCTGAGACCGTAGTTGGTATCGTACTGGTGGTTCGGGAAATATGCCATCCATCTTCTGATAAGAGAAGGAGGAACGGGCTGTGCACCGATGTGCATCAGTCTCCACTGGTCCAGTTCATAATCGGAGATCTTAAGATCGCCGCTGTCCAGGGAATCAAGGATGTCCTGAGCCCAGGGCACAAGGAGCCATACAATGGTGCACTTTTCGCGGGATACGGCATCGAATATATATGAAGGCTTGGTACCCTTAAGAAGCACCGCCCTGGAGCCGCTTACAAGGCTTCCCATCCAGTGCATCTTGGCTCCGGTGTGATAAAGGGGAGGGATGCAGAGGAAACAGTCATCATGCTGTGTGTTGTGATGGTGCTGTTCAACCGTTGCTGCGGTCATGAGGCTGAGATGCTTGTGAAGGATTGCCTTGGGGAATCCTGTTGTGCCTGATGAAAAATAGATGGCACCGTCGTCACTGTCCTTAACCTCGATATCGGGAGCAATACTGGAGCAGTCAGCTACCATTTCCCTGTAGCTTTCAGCAAATGTGGGGCAGGTCTCTCCCACGAAAATGAGAAGCCTGTTCTGCTGAAGCTTATCGACGATCTGCTCTATACGTCCTATGAACTCGGGTCCGAAAAGAAGGACATCCACCTCTGCAAGCTCTGCGCAGTACAGGATCTCATCAGCAGAATATCTGAAGTTGAAGGGAACAGCTATGGCGCCGCTCTTAAGTATTCCCATGTAGATGGGGAGCCACTCAAGGCAGTTCATCATGAGGATTGCTACCTTATCGTTCCTCTTGACGCCTCTTTCCAGGAGCATGTTGGCAACACGGTTAGCCTTCTCGTCGAAAACTCTCCATGTGATCTCCCTTCTGTAGGGCTGATCCTCGGTCTGCTGGATGAGGGAATATTCCTTCCAGCTTACGCGCCTTGTCTCCTTCTGCTCCGGGTTAAGTTCGATAAGAGCCACCTCGTCACCGAACTCTCTGGCATTTCTTACAAGATAATCTGTAATAGGCATGTCTCTTCTCCATTCTTTTAATGATATTTATAAAAGAAACCGTACTTCTAATTTATATAATTAAGAGGGTTGACCGGGGTTCCGTTCTGCAGTATCTCAAAGTGCAGATGGGGACCGGTGGACCGTCCGGTATTACCGCTCCTTGCGATCACTTCTCCCTGGCTCACAGTCTGTCCGACAGATACGTTGATCCTGGACAGGTGAGCGTATCTCGTCTGCATTCCGGCAGGATGCTGTATAAGCACCATGTAGCCGTAGCTTCCGGACCATCCGGCCTGAATGACGGTACCGCCGCAGGATGCCATTACGGAAGTTCCCGAAGGAGTTGCCCAGTCGATACCCCTGTGATATGTAGTCGCACCTGCAGTAGGAGCGTTTCTGTATCCGAAGTAGGAGCTGATCCTTCCGCCATAGATAGGCTTGATATAGGTGGGAGGAATCCTGGTGCCTCTTTCGACTATCTTGGGAACAGCCTCGATATCCACCTCTTCAATAAGAACAACTCTCTCGCTCTCGGTATCATTGATAAAATGCTGGTCAACGATAGCTCTGTGATGTCCGGCAGAAGGCTGCTGGATAACATTGTATTCAGTGGTGTACCAGTCATCCCGGGGGATGACGATTATATCGGCGTCGTAGTCCTCATCCACATAGTTTCTCTCAACATGCTCTATGGAAAGCTCCGGCTCAGGAACCGTGATGACAAGAGTGTCATCGATATGAAGAGTGGAATTAGCACTTTCAAGCTTATCCGAATTGAGGGCAAGAAGATCGTCGATGGTTATATCCAGCTTAAGGGATATTCCGCTCAAGGTATCACCGGCAACTATCTTATACTCATATGCTGTCTCATGCTCTTTGGTAACATCCTCTATGGCAACATCAAGGTCTGTCAGCTGGCTGAGGGGCACATATCCTTCAGCAATGACAACGGGCTCTATGAATCCGATGGAGATCAGACCGGTCTCATAATCCTCGAAGGTGACCACATCCTCTTCTTCATCATCGGACAATCCCTGTGCCGAAAGATAAGACTGTATGCCTCCCTCGGGAAGCTCCAGTCCGCCGGAAACCTCCTTTTCGGTATATGTATCCACTATCTGGGCTGTCAGGACATTGAACTCCGTGCCCGGAGCTCTCACAAGTCTTACCTCAAACCTTCCGCCGGGATTGTATCTTTCGATAGCCTCGTTAAGAAGCTTCTCAACATCCTCCTTGGCAGCGAGATTGACCATGTAATCGCCCATCTTGACGGTATACGAAGGAGCAAGGGTCTCCCTGAGAGTTGCCCTCATCACATTCTCCGCGGCAGTCAGCGCCTCTTCATGCGGCGTCACCTCGCCCGTAAGTACGTTCTCCGACTCTATCCTGGATTCCACTTCCATAAAAGCCATTCCGGCATACTCTGCAGCCACATTTCTGCGCGCTTCAAGAAGGAGGGCTTCTGCTTCCCCCTGACTTGAAAAATCTCCGATCTTCACATCGTTCACATACATGTGGAAATAGTCATCCGTACCTTCCGAGAAGGGAGAATATCCGCGCACCCAGATAAAGCACACAAATATTGTGATGACTGACGAGACTATAAAGATAAATTCTCTCTTTTTGGAAAAAAACATTTCTAACTTACTTCAAAACATCACAGAAACTTCGCAATAAAAGGAGCGATGATGGAGATGATCGACGCGATCAGGGCGATCAGGGCAAGCTTTCTTACGCCCTTAACCTGCTCCTCTATCTTGGAGGTTTCTGACTTCACGCTGACAAGGAATTTGGAATTCTCCTCCCTGAGTCCCTCGAGCTGTTTACTGCTGTCATTGCGCAGACTTCCCAAAAGTTTGGCACTTTCATCCTTAATGACAGTGATATGTCTGCTTGTGTCCGTTCTCATGCTTTCAAGCTGAACGGAATTCTCCTGCCTGATACCATCCAGCAGCTTTCCGTTCTCATCCTGAATGGAGGCCTGTACATTTCTGTAGACCCTTACGCATTCCTTATGGATATCCGCACCGTTCAAAGCCTGAGAGATGGAATTCTGGCTCTGGAGCATCTGCTCCTGACCCTTTCTCAGGTTGCTCTGCATGGTCTGCAGATACTGGTCGCTGTTAGTTCTCATATTGTCCATCTGAAGCTTCATCGCGGAGACTTCATCCCTGAGAACCTCGACCCTTTCGATTATGTCGCTGTCGGAAGATGATTCCGATATGATTGCCTGAAGATCTGCCTTGAGCTTTTCAAGACTTTCTTCATTAACACTCTTTGCGGAATCGAACTTAGCACTTACATCCTGATTAAGCAGGTCAAGACCTGCCGACAGATCCTCATTCACATTCTGTCTCAGGCTTCCTATGCCGGATGCAAAATCCGCATTCACTCCCTGCTTAAGATCACCCAGCTGACTTCCTATCTGAGCCTCAAGACGGTCGAGTCTTGCATTAAGCTCTGTATTGTCATTTACGGGAAGCGCTGCAAACTGCTCACCGATCAGAGCTTCAAGACGGTCAATCCTTGTATTGATCTCAGAATTATCATTGACAGGAAGACCTGCAAAGCGGGTATCCATATCGGAACCCATGCCCTGCTTGAGGTCATCGAGCCTTACCTCCATCTCGGTGCTCACATCCTGCCTTAAGCCGGTAAACTGATCTCCTATCTGAGCCTCGAGACGGTCGAGTCTTGCATTAAGTTCAGAATTATCGTTTACGGGAATACCGGCAAAGCGGGTATCCATATCGGATCCCATGCCCTGCTTGAGGTCATCGAACCTTACCTCCATCTCGGTGCTCACATCCTGCCTTAAGCCGGTAAGCTGCTCACCGATCAGGGTTTCAAGGCGGTCGATCCTCGCATCAAGTTCATCATTATTATTGCCGGCAAGATCCGTTCCAATCCTCTCAAAGCGCTCATCGTTCGAAGTCCTGATGGCATCTATCTGAAGGCTTACAGCCTCCTTGAGCTCGCCCAGCTGGCTTCCGATCTGAGCCTCAAGAAGATCAAGTCTTTCCTTAAGATCATCATTTCCCGACTCTGCTATATCATTCCTTATCTTCTCAAGATGCTCCTCATTGGAGATCTTGATCGCTTCTATCTGTTCCCTGAGCTCATTGCTGCGGTTTTCCAGCATCTCGCTCTGCCTGCTCATAAGCTCGCTCTGGCTCTGGGCAAGATCCCTCTGGCTCTGGGCAAAGTCTCTCTGGTTGGCAAGGAAAGCATCCTGACCCGCAAGAAGATCCGACTGGAGCCTCTGCAGATGATCCTCATTGGCCTTGTTCATGGATACCATTTCTTCCTTGAGACCCTCGAGGGCACTGTCATTAACCCCCGCACTAAGGTCCGGAAGAGCGGCAATGGTCTGCTGAAGTCCGCCCAGTTCATCGGCGACGGTCTTCATGCGGTCAAGGCACTCCTGGTACTCCCTGACCTGGGCTCTCATAACTCCCATAGCCTCGGATTCGGCTTCACCGTTCGCACGTATGATCTGCTGAGCATTCAGCTTTTGTGATAACTGATCCATGAATGTATCCATAATCGCCTCCGAAAAACAGTACTGCCGCTTTACGGCATACAGTCCGCAAAAAAGAATGACTGCACTACATTATACTTCAAAATGCCCTCAAATAAACTGTTTGGGGCATCCAAATAATCCTGATTTTTTGTGCATATTGCACCAAAAACTTAAATAATCCTTGATTTAAGTATAAACATTTACCATTTCTTTACATGGTGTTCATACTTTATTCATATACTCCGAATATAATCTTCTTGAAAGCAGACGAAAGCAAATAAATCGATCATTTTTTCATAATAGCCCGGGAGCCGAAAGGTTTCCGGGCACTCCTCATTTCTGAGGCTTTTTCTTATGTGTTCCGCTGCTTTATCCTTACTGAAGATCGGGATTTCCCATGATATTGCTGAGCTTGATGATCTCATCGTTAAGACTCAGCATCTTCTCATCCAGATCCGAAACAAGATGGGCGCACTCCACCAGCTCGTCCCTGATGTGCTGGGGCGCATCGCCTTCGAACTTGTAGTGGATCTTGTGCTCAAGGCTTGCCCAGAAATCCATGGCGACAGTTCTTATCTGGATCTCAACCTTCGTATCAACAACCCTGTCGGACAGATATACGGGAACAGTGACTATCATATGATAGCTCTTGTATCCGCTGGCCTTGGGGAAGGTGATATAGTCCTTGACGGTAAGGATCTTGATGTCCTGCTGATGCTCTATCATATCGGCAATACGGTATATATCGGATGAAAAAGAGCATATGATCCTGACACCGGCAATATCATTGACGTTGTTGACCATGTTCTCTATGGTAGAATCCAGGCCGTGGCGCTTGAGCTTCTTGACGATACTCTCCGGCGTCTTCATCCTGCATTTCAGATGCTCGATGGGATTGTACTGATGAATATGCTGGAACTCTTCATTCAGGATCTCAATCTTGGTCTGTATCTGTCTCATTGCGGCATTATATACAAGAGTTACCTCCTGCCAGGTCTCAATGCCGTTTCCCTGCACTATATCATTGATATCATTATCCATCGCTTGTTCCGGTCTTTCCGCTTTAAGGATTGCTTAAAACTATAAATCGCCTGATTCAAGGCTATTGAATGCGATACTTATGTATTGCTTTTAATTCAAATGGAAATTAGTCGCGTTCAATAGTACTTGTACTGCTCAACACCACAAACCGCCTGATTCACGACTATTGAACGCAATACCTTTTTTGGCATTTAAATCAAATGGAAATTAGTCGCGTTCAATAGTATAATCACAACATACTGACACCTGCATAGGTTCAGATATGCATACGCATACAAAATATATTTTACCACATTAAAGCGTAAATGTGTACATTCAAAAAATGGCGTTCAGTATGTACAGGGGATAAAACAGACAAAAATGTTCAGATTATGGGTAAGAGAATTTAAGGATACAAGGATGCTGAAGGACGTGGTCATCGAAGATGCCTCCTCCGACACCCGGACTCACAAGATATTTAACAGCCTTGAAAAGGCCTGCCATGAACTTGATCTGGCAGTGCCTATCTGGCTGGATAAGAATATCGAGGACTTTAAACGCACCTCCAAGTGCAGGTTCAGAAAAGAGTCATTTATAGAAGAAGTCCCTTTTGACTTTCTGGAGATACAGGTCATAGAAGAAGATCCTGCATGATCCTTCAGCATAGCCAGGTCCCATGCGCATAAACAAAATCCCGGCATCCGAACACGGATACGCCGGGACTTATTTTTTCAACTGGCATTAAGTATTGAACTTGCGATATCTGTCTTTGTAACGAGCAGGAACAGGATAACAGCTTCGATCACAAGTATCATCGGAACACCGATGTAGAACTTCGGCTTTCTGATCTTGTGTCTGAACACAATCATCCCAAGCAGTGCCCCCGGAGCTCCCATGACAGCCGCAGCTATCAGGTTCTTCTCCGGAGTTCTCCATTCGCCCTTTATGGCCTTCTTCTTGTCAAGACCATAGATCCCGAAGACAGCCAGATTTACCAGCGCATATGCAATTATGAAGCTCCAGATACCGTGTATCATGATATCTCTCCGTCATCCCTCATATCCATTGGGATTGTTCTTCTGCCATCTCCAGGAATCCTCGCACATCTCGCGGATCCCGTACTGTGCCTTCCAGCCCAGTTCCTTCTCTGCAAGGGATGCATCCGCATAGCACTCAGCGATGTCACCGGGACGTCTGTCCTTGATGGAATAAGGGATCTTAACTCCGTTGGCCTCTTCGAAATTCTTAACGATATCGAGAACGCTGTAGCCCTGGCCTGTTCCGAGATTGTAGATCTTAAGTCCGGGCTTTTCATCAATCTTGTCCAGTGCCTTAACGTGACCTATTGCAAGATCCACCACATGGATGTAGTCTCTTACTCCGGTTCCGTCATGAGTGTCATAATCATTTCCGAATACGCCAAGTTCCTTGAGCTTTCCAACAGCAACCTGAGTGATGTAGGGCATGAGGTTGTTGGGGATTCCATTGGGATTCTCGCCCATGGTTCCTGACTTATGCGCTCCGATGGGATTGAAGTATCTGAGCAGGATCACGTTCCACTCATTATCAGCCTTCTGGATGTCGGACAGGATCTGCTCGAGCATGGACTTGGTCCAGCCGTAAGGATTGGTGCACTGTCCCTTGGGGCACTCCTCGGTGATGGGAACAAATGCAGGATTTCCGTACACGGTGGCACTGGATGAGAAGATGATGTTCTTGCATCCGTGCTTTCTCATCACATCAACAAGTGTAAGTGTACCGGTAATGTTGTTGTCATAGTATTCCCAGGGCTTTGCAACGGACTCACCAACAGCCTTAAGTCCTGCAAAGTGGATCACGGCGCTTATATCTTCCTTGGAAAAAATATCATCAAGTGCCTGTCTGTCCCTGATATCAGCCTTGTAGAAAACCGGTGCCTTACCGGTTATGGCCTCGATTCTTCCCAGAACCTTCTCACTTGCATTGGAAAGATTATCAAGAATGACAACCTCCCTTCCCGCATTCTGAAGTTCCACAACAGTGTGGCTTCCGATAAATCCGGCACCGCCGGTAACAAGTATCTTGCCCATATATCCTCCTATAATCCGTATTTTGATCCCATGGGATCCGCAGCTGCAGGTGATGATCAGTCCTCCGGTTACGCGAAGTGCCGACGCCGGCATTTCAAAGGTTCCGCGGGGTATTTTCACCTGCAAAAGCAATCATAAAGGGTTCCCCTGGGGGAGAGTCAATAGTAATCCTGAAGGTATGTCAGCTGATCAGAGGACAACTCCGTTCTGCTCAAGAAGTGCCTGTGCGCTCTCAACAGAGTCCACACCGGTCTTGTTCTTGATGGGCGCGAATTCCCTCTCTCTTACAACCTCGAAGGGAAGACAGCTGTCGCACTGATGTATCATATCGAGAACCAGGTTCTCATACTTGTATCCGTTGGGAGTCTCGGGCTTGAAGAGATTGCCGTTTTCATCGAGGCAGGGGATCTTCTTTTCAACAATGTGAAGAGGAAGAGCTCCGTTAAGTATCCTCTCAAGCTGCTCGGTCTTGAACAGATAATTGAGTATGACTCCGAAATTATATGCGGGATCTCCCTTCTCATTCTTTGCGTTCATGAGATCTTCGGTAAGATCATAATACTCTACGATGGAGGGCTTGCCATCCTCAAGGCAGATAACGCCAACCTTCTCATCGGGAGCAGCCTTGCGCACCACCTTGGCACCTACGGTGCAGTTCTTTGAAATGGTGGCACCCACGAAAACAGGATCTGCGATCCTCTGGAGAACATTATCAACTGCGAAAACATTGAACCACTCGATGCCGTTTGCATGAACATTATCAAGGAGTCCTGCATTTACAAGGGATACGAACCATCCGCCGTTACCGTTGGGCGATGTGGCCATTCTGCCCTTTTCCTCAAGATAGATCTTTCCTTCATAATCTGTAGCCGCAGCCATTGCCTGCATGAAGAAATGGACGTGATCCTCGGGATATCCAAAGTAATTCTTTTCCCTGAAAAATCTGACAGTGGAGTCATTATTTTTCTCAGAGGTCATGATATAGATATGGATGGGAGCTCCGGCTCTTTCTGTGACATCCTTCATATTATTGAAGAGGCACTCGAAGATATAGAGGTCTCTGGTCTTTCCAACGTTGTACATTCCCTTGGGATCATCGGAACCGAGTCTTGTTCCCATGCCGCCCGCAAGAAGGAGCGCGGCAACCTTGCCCTGCTTTATGGCATCAAGTCCTACAGCGTCAAACTCTGCCTTGTGCTCTTCTATCTCCGATATCTCCATGCAGTCAAGAGGAGTGATGACTCCGCGCTTTCCAAGCTCCTCCTGATGCTTGCAGTTAGCCTGGATGCTCATATCGGTGGCATCGATCTGTGCAAGGAGAGCTTCCTTCCCCGCATCATCCAGTTCATCATAATATTTAAGGACCTGCATCTGGCCGAATTTCTCAAGTTTTGCTTTTGCTTCATCTAATGTCATTTTGATTCTCCTGTCTGGGAAAATGCGTACATCCGCGATCATTTCCCGATAATTTACACTCAACTGATTTATTTTAACACAAAAAAACATCCGGCTCAATTAAGCCGGATGCTTAAGAAAACATATTGAAGATCGAATGTCCGTAACACATCTGTCAGGGGTTCTCATGCATCTCTGTATGCCTGGGCACCTGATTCGGTGGTAAGGTTATACTGCTTCGAACCGTAATAATCGGTCTTTACATAAATACCGACTATATTGCCGTCAGCATCATAAAGTGCCATGAATGTATCCCCATGTCCTATAACATGTCCGGAAACATGGGGAGTCTCATTGATGGAGCCGGGAAGATAGGATGAGTTGATCTCAACCTCAATGGAGCCGTTTCCGGAAAGATTGCCCTCAGCGATATCCGCAAGGAATGCCTCCCTGATCTGGTCAGCGGTCTGGATATCCCTGGACCTCCTGGACTGCTCGACATATTTTATGAAAAGAGGGGCAAGCACACCTACAAGAACAGCCATGATGGCTATAACGATTATGAGTTCTACTAATGAAAAGCCCTTATTATCTTTCATAAGATTCACCTTAGGGTCCTGTAAACGAAAGCAATTATCGGTTAATAAATCGGCCACAAAAATATTAATAAAATCTTAAGATTTATTTTAAGACGAAAAAATGCCGATTTCAAGAGGTTTTGAAAAGTTGAAAACGATTTCTGACAATTTTTTGTATGTTTTCCTGTTTTTTTACCTTGACATTATCCAAATAGTAATACTCAAATGCCCCATGCCCGAAAAATGCGTCTCATAGACAGGCATCCTCAGATATCAAAATTCTCATTCCTGACCTTGACATGTCCGTTTTTTCTTTTGAAAAGCCTTCTCAGTTCATCCACCGCATAGGGAACCATCCATATCAGGGCCATGAAATAGGGAAGGATGTATCTGGCTTTATTTTCCCAGAAGGTAAAAAAGATAAGTCCGCCGAGGAAATATATCAGTCCCAGCTGGACAATATAAGGCATCTCACTCTTTTTACGGAAGAACATCAAAACCGCAAGGAGTGCTGCAGAAAGGTAGACAAGAGTCTGATATCTGTTGGCAAGATTGATCAGCTTCTCATACAAAGGACCGGACCTGTAGAGCTCATCCAGCCATGCGGGGGCAGCTATTGGGTCAGTCCCGGAAAGAGTATCCCATACAGAAGTCATTGAGATTCCCTCCATATCGGGCGCAGTCCACTCCTGCCTCAGCTTGGTCTCAAAGAACCACTTTGCATGCTCTTTGTCATCCTTAAGGGCATCTATCCGGTTTCTGATCTCTTCCTTCGCGGCTGCCGATGTTTTATCAGCATCAAAGCCGTTAGCCTCGAAGGTTCCCTGATTATATCTGTTGTACACTCCGGGATCACCGTTTGTCTCCTGAAGTCCCATGGCAACCCAGCACAGAGCCGGAACACCTTCAACATCCTTATATCCGCTCTTTTTTTCGAAGAATTTTCCAACAGCCATATTTGCAAGAAAAGCGGCCGCCAGGATGCACACTCCGGTAACGAATATAAGGGGCTTCCTTTTACGCATATATGCAATAAGCAGCACAATGAAAGCAGCAATCAGAAGTATCCATATCTGCATCCGCATCAGCAGTGCGATGCTCCCGCACAGACACATGCCCAGCACATGATATACCCTGGCTGTGTTAAGATATTTGATGAAAAAGAAAACAAAGGCCGCCGTAAAGGCTACGGCCCCAAGATCACCGTACATATACGGGATATATAAATACATGGGAAAGCATGCAAAGATCAAGATACAGTAAACCGCCCTCGCAAAAGGGGATATACCCTCTTCTTCAAGCGCATGGTATCCGGCATGCATTATCACAGCAGGATACAGAAGATGCAGATACTGCAACGAATCAAACATCTTATCGCCAACCACGTGATACAGGAGATAATAAAAAAAGACAAGGCCCTTTTGCTGGGGATATATCCCTATATAGCCTCCGGGGCTGAACATGGCATACTGAACCGACGATCCTTCATCTGCAGCATACACCGCAGCGTAGAAGGTATTGATCTGATCGCCGTCCATATAATAGGGATGGTGCAGGAGGAATGCCAGTCCGATGACAATGGATAAGACCGACAGGATGTTGAGGATAAGATCCGCTGTCCTTTCCTTATCCCTGCACAGTCTGTCCCACAGAAAGCCCGTCACAAGTACTGCTGCGAGAAAGATCCCGAATACCGCAAGCTGCTTAACAGGGTCATCCGAAATATAGACCGATCCCTGCCCGTCAAATCTCCTTATGAGATATGTGCCGGTCACGGCATAATATGATATAAGTCCAAGCCCTGCAAATGCCAGGGCAAGCATCACGGTAAGCGCTATATCCGGCGCCTTCTGGTATATATTTCTGTAATCTCTGTTTCTGTCCATATATTTTCTTTGCTTAAAATCTGCATCTGCAGAATATATCTCAGGTATCTTCCCGGGCTGACGCTTTTATGATCAGGATCATCAGGCCGGCTTTACACTGATCCCGTGCAGGATCATACACATTATCCTACCGCACTCCTTAAAGCTTCCGGATGTGATCATAATTCAAGGGCTGAGAAAAATCTGTCACCAGCGTCACTTCCCGAGGTCTTGATAAGAAGACTCTTTAATTCCTGCTTATCGTCTCCCAGTCCCCTGAGCATCCGGTCCCTGTTGGTATCATCTATGCACCCGAGGCTTGCGAGCATATCAAAATGTTTCTTGTCCGGAAAATGATCTCTTACTGCGATCCAGCTTTCATTCCCCTTATCCGAGCCTTCCCTGTGATCACGGATATACCCGGACATTCTCTCACGGTCTTCATCCCGGATATTCTCCGGATGGAGAAGCCTGAGCAGGCATAAGGAAACCTTGAGAACTCTTCTCCCGCTCTCATATGCATCCTTATCACAGCTTCCGTAGTCCTCTTCACCGCACAGTATCTGATTGGTGAAACCTTCGTCATCAGGCTCATCAAGAAGACGCAGTACCCATGCATCCCACTTTTCAAAACGGTCAGCTTCGATGTTACGGATATCAGTAAGATGAGGAGGCGCTCCGTATCTTACCGCACCCGCAAGAAGGTAGCCCATATCTCCCGATATCCCCGGAAGTATTATCTGCTCAAGCAGAGTGCATCCGTTAAAAATACCTTCCCCGGCAGTGCATATCGGCATTCTCACACATGCAAGATTCACGCAGCTTGCAAAGCACCAGTCTCCGACCGAGCGTACGGTATCCGGAAGTACGATCTTTTTAATTGTCTTTCTTCCCAGGAATGCCTTTTTTGACACGGATGTCACAATCGCTTCACCGTCAGGTTTTTCGGGAATGTTTACTTCCGTAAAATTCCCTATGACCCTGACAAGGGTCAGACCATCCGCTTTTTCTTCAAATACGAGGCTTCCCTCGGGATAACTAATCTCTCTTTCCAAACCTGCGCCTCACGCATTCACAGCATATTTACAGCAGGGCTTATCAAGCCATATCCGCCGCATCAGAGATCCAGCTTCAGGATCTTCTCCTTCAGGTCATTTCCTCTTTCGGAAAGTTCCATATCCTTGGCAAGTCCCTCATAATCGCTGCTGCCGAAAGCCGCGATAAATCTTGACGACCAGGGATCCGATGTCAGCTTTGTGGCAAGGATCACAGGTTCATTACCATCCTTATATGCCTCCCTGACAAATGCGATCATGCTGGAAAGTTCCCTGCCGCACTTCTCAGACTCTGCCCTGAGCTGTGCAACCTTCTTCTGATATATGGAGGATACTACCGTAAAGGAACCGTTTCCGTTCTCACACGAAGCATCCCTGCACGCTCTTATCATATCATCATAAAGCGCTGCACTGCCTTTCAGCTTCTTCCTGTCTCCGTCACTGAGAGCACCTGCTATCTTCAGTGAATGCAGCCTCTTTACCGCGCTTTCCGATGCCTTTACCAGGATATCAAGAGTCTCCTCACATCCGGCTCCATCCGCCGCCTTTGCCTTCACCGCCTTCAGCACCGGAGTGACAAACGAGATAAGGTCAGCCTTCTCCATCACATTCCTCATATCGGCACAGACAGCATCAAAGAGCATTCCGAGGACCGACAGCCTTTCATCAAAGCCTGCTGCCGACGCTTTTCCGATTATGCCTGCAGGAGGATCGCCTGCAAGGATATCGGCAATGCGGTAATCCCTCTTATACTTTCTGTACATGTCATAATATGCCGAAAAATCCTTGGCAACTCTGTCGCAGCGAAGATACTGGCTCACAAGAGTCTCATCCGCCGTCACCTCATCCTCTTCGCACAGCTTAAGCATCTCGGACAGATCTTCCCATCCTCTTGCAGTGACATAGGACCTTCCTTCAGGGGACATCTCCATAACATAGAAGTCGTCCTTCTTCACATCAAGATACCCGGTGACAGCGCCGTGGATATTCCTTGCATAGGCATATTCACGCCACACCTTAAGATCCGGCTCAACATTAATGACCTTTAATCTGTCGAGAGTCGCAACATCGAACTCCCTTACGGATCTGTTATATTCCGGCGGATTTCCTGCAGTCACTATGACCCATCCGTCGGGAACCGCATGTCTTCCGAAGACCTTATACTGCAGGAACTGAAGCATGGAGGGGCCCAGGGTCTCAGACACACAGTTTATCTCGTCGAGAAACAGGATTCCCTCACTGATACCGCTCTTTTCAATGGTCTCGTATACCGAGGCTATGATCTCACTCATGGTATATTCGGTGATGGAATATTCCTCTCCGCCAAAGGTCTTCTTCGTGATATAGGGAAGTCCAAGTGCCGACTGCCTTGTATGGTGAGTCATGGAATATGACACAAGTGCGATCCCCAGCTCCGATGCAACCTGCTCCATGATGGCAGTCTTGCCTATTCCGGGTGCACCCAGCATGAAGATCGGGCGCTGCCTTACGACAGGTATGCAGTAGTCACCGTTATCATCCTTCTTAAGATATATCGAGACAGTATCCTTTATCACCTGTTTTGCACGTGATATGTTCACTTAAGTTCCTCCTCTTCAATAACCGCCTTCATGCTCCATGCAGGCGGGCTCATCCTTCCGGGGTCTTCGTTCAGAAATGCAAATATGACATCAAAGTCAGGTTTTTTCTCCGGATATATGCCGTACCCGTCGGTAAAGTATATCATCCCTCTCAGGTCATCAAACTCTCTGTTTTCCCTGAGCTCATTAACATATGAAAATACGGGCCTGAAATCCGTGGCTCCTCCGCCGAAAAGCTTCATCCCTTCCAGGAATCTGTCAAGCTCCCCGATATCGGTTATCCTGTCGTCACTTTTAACTTCACTGTCGCACTGTACTATATGGACATTGATCTTGCGGAAGAAGCTCTCACTCTTTTTCAAAAGATCGAATGTATGCCGTATGAACTTCCTGACCGTCTCTCCGCTGCAGGATGCCGAAGTATCTATGGCAATGACAAAATCCCTGATGCGCTTTTCATCCCTGTATTCCAGCGGTTCTATAAAGGGCATCCCGTTATACTTCTCAAGACCGTAGGTGTAATAGATATAATCGAATTCGTCATCGCTTAGGTGAAGATTCTCACCCATCACCACGAAATGCTCAAGGAGCCTTGTATAGTCGTACTTTACCGCAGCTCCCTCCGAAAGGTTTCTCTCAAGGGACTCCGCTGCGGTTCCCTTTTCGGAGAAATTCCTGATCTCGGCAAGCACCTGCCTTGCTATCTTCTTCCATTCCTCCTCGGAGATAACGATCTCGCCTTCGGATGATGAATGCCACAGATCGTGTTCGTCCTTTTTAAATGCCCTTTCATACTCAAGCACTCTTGACGGCGTAAGAGGATTTTTCCTGAAATATTTATATACCTTCTCTGCAGACAGGGGGCCTATATCCTCTCTTAAAACCCTGAGCATTCCCGCCGTACCTAGATCTGCATCAAGTGTGATACAGGGTTCATGAAGATCTGCTATGACACTCTCTACCGCGATATCGCACGCAAGATCCCACAGCACGGCATCGGTTCTTTCCCCCGTAAAGGGATGAGCAAAAATATGATGCAGCAGTACATGAAAAAGGATCCTTGCAGGATACCTGAAATCCCTCTGTGAGGCTTTCAGGATATAAACCGGATCGTAGTACATGACCGAATCGCTTGATGATACTCCCTCTATCCCGGGACGCATCTCAGTCTTAAGTTCCATAAGACTCCGGTCAAGGAATCTGAAGGACATAAGGATCTCGTCCCTTGCAAGTTCCAGCACGTTGCCCGCAAGAGTCTTTATCTCCTTTATCCTGTTTTCATCCGTCTGTACCGACATTGTTTCTTATTCCATAATCCCGGAAGCCTTCCGTATACCCCTGATTATATCAAAAAAGGAGCTCCGTAAGGTGCTCCTTTTGATCTTGTTGTTAAGTGAAAACATCAAATATCCGTCCTGACGCTTCGTATCCGTATCCCTCACCCTTAGAGCCGTATAAGACGGTCTCACCGTAGTGATCTCCGGCTATCCTGTTAAAGGCTTCTTCAATCTCTCTCGCCTTTTGAGAACCCTTCCTGGGACCCGTGCTCACTGCCCGGGAATCAGCATATCCGACAGGCACTGACGCACCCACGGAATACTTTCCGGCATTCCGCTTTACACTTTCCGCAAATCCCGCAGATGAAGCAGATGTGTTCCCGATATTATAGTGAAGAGGATTTATATAAACTTGTGAACCGCCATAAGCGGAAACAGGTGATATCTTCATATATCCACTTTAGTGCATATCGGTTCAAAAAACAAGACGGGAAAGCAGGCCTATTTTGCGGAAGCTTTATCAAAATCGTCCGTGATCTTCTTATCGGGTGCTGGGGTAAGAAGGCTTACCACAACAATGAAGATAAAGGATACGATAAAGCCGGGAAGGAGCTCGTATATATCAAGCACGCCTCCCAGAGGTCTTACCAGGAACTTCCAGATAAAGATCATGGCTCCGCCGCTGATCATTCCGGCAAGTGCACCGTACTTGTTGGTCCTCTTCCAGAACAGGGCGCAGAGCATAAGGGGGCCGAAGGCTGCACCGAATCCCGCCCATGCAAATGACACGATCTGGAATACGGAGGAGTTCTGATCACGTGCGATAAAGAGAGCAATGATCGACATTACGATAACGGCGCCTCTTGCTATGAGCATTCCGGTCCTGCTGTCCATATCCTTCATAAAGAACTTCTTACATATATCATCCGATGCACTGGATGCTGCGGCAAGAAGCTGTGAATCTGCAGTGGACATGGTAGCTGCAAGGATACCCGCAAGGATGAGTCCGGCAACGCATGCGGTAAATACGCCGTGGGAGCTGAGCAGTGAAGAGATGGCAATGATCGCTGTCTCCGGATCCTCCAGGCTCTCAAGCTTTCCGTTAGCTGTCATGGCATTTGCCACAAAGCCGATGATAATTGCTGAGAACATTGCGATGACCACCCATACTGTGGCGATCCTTCTTGAAAGAGTGAGCTTTTCCTCCTTCTCGATAGCCATGAACCTCAGAAGGATATGGGGCATACCGAAGTATCCGAGTCCCCATGCAAGGGTTGATATCTTGGTCAGGAGATTATAAGGGGATGCACCGTCTGCGGTATGAGTAAAGTTCAGATCAAAATACCCGCTAATATCCTTCGCATTATCGAACACCGCACCCCAGCCGCCTGCCTGTGAGGCGCCATAGAAAAGGATCGTGCCGAGGGCGATGGTCATTATAACGCTCTGCACAAGGTCTGAAGTAGATGCCGCAAGGAATCCGCCAAGTGCCGTGTAGGCGATGATGACACATGCGAAGATGATCATGGCAGTGGTGTACTTCACATCAAAAAGCTTATTGAAAAGCTTGCCGCATGCGGAAAATCCGCTGGCGGTATAGGGAACGAAGAACACTATGATGACGACTGCGGAGATAAGAGAAAGGATATTCTTATCATCTCCGAACCTGTTGGAGAAAAAGGAGGGAATGGTTGCGGAATTATTGATCTGGGAATATCTCCTGAGCTTTTTGGCAACTATAAGCCAGTTAAAATAGGTTCCCACCGCAAGACCGAGAGAGGTCCAGAAGGGATCTGCGAAGCCTCCGGCATATGCAAGTCCCGGGATTCCAAGAAGCAGCCAGGAACTCATGTCGGATGCCTCTGCGCTCATTGCCGTAACGAGGGGGCCAAGTTTTCTTCCTCCGAGATAATAGTCCTCGGTAGTCTTGTTGCTGCGGGAAAACTTTACACCTATGACAACTACAAATGCCAGGTAAAGGATTATCACCGCAAGGATACAGATCTGTGATACAGCCATAGTAAGTGTCTCCTTTTTATTTTTTAGTCAGCGCATTTTAGTGATCACGCTTAACCTTTACTCACCTTTTGATCTTTCTTCATGTAGGGTCTGTAGAATCTGGTAGTAAGGGGAAAAGAATATCCGGAATGTTCCGCCAGATCCTTAAGCTTTACGCTGTACTTCCTTCCCCAGGATACGATATCAAGCCAGATCTCATCACCATCCTCCTCAACTCCCACAACCGTCATATAGTGACCCTTTGTCCAGGTTTCAGGAGTCTTTCTGTCCCTGCTGTAGAGGGTGACTTTTTTCTTTTTGAAAAGAAACGGAATGGTGGGGCCTGCGGCAAATATGACGGGCATGTCATTCTTCAGACATTCCTTTATATGATATGCATGGCACCTTAGCTCAGCCGATGCGGTATGCCCCCATCCGATCCTGAAGGGCATGTGCTTTCTCCTGAGATAGAGATTACACATCAGGGAATAATAATAAGGAGCTATACCCAGATACGGAAAGACAAATATCCCTGCCTTTTCCGTCTTCCGGATATGCTCCCTGTAATCATCTCTTGTTTTGGACGTCCCTGCGCAGCCCTTATATACACTAAGATCGTGCAGTGCAACAACCCCGCATCCGTACCCGCGGAGATGCCTGTCCAGAAAGTTTTCCTTGGAAAACCACATCTGGGACCCTGCCGTATAATGCTTCTTCAGTGTAACAGATTTACTGTGCACTATAAGTCCAGCCTCCAAAACATTCCTGTGCAGATATAATGCTTTTACGGATATTACCGGGTCCTCTCATCGCCCCAGTAGAAAAGTGCCACTGTTCCGGGACCTGTATGGCTGCCGATGGTGGCGCCTATTGAGTAGATCTCCACCTTGCCGTTCATCTTCGTGAACTTCTCTTCGATAAGATCGGCAACAGCCCTTGCATCCTCGTAACAGTCCGAATTACTGATGAACACCTTGCCGGTATAATCAAGGCCGTTTTCAGCATGCTGCTCCATAACCTCGACGATACGCTTCTCTACCTTCTTCTTGCCTCTGATCTTCTCTCTGGGGATCAGCTTACCCTCATCATTGACATTGAGAAGAGGACATATTCCCAGCACGGTTCCTATCGCGCCGGCAGTCTTGCTGACTCTTCCTCCTCTGATAAAGAAGGTCAGATCACTGGAGAAGAACCAGTGGTGCGCCCTGTTCTTATTGGCCTCTATCCAGTCCCTTACCTCATCTATGCTCTTTCCCTCATCTCTGAGATCGGCCGCTTTATCAAGCACAAGTCCGTGTCCCGTTGATGCAGCAAGAGAATCGATGACATAGAGTTTTCTGTCAGGATACTTCGGTGCAAGCTCCTCCGCAGCAAGTCTTGCGGAATTGTATGAACCTGAAAGGCCGCTGGAAAATGCTATATGGAGAATATCCCTGCCCTCCTGAAGATAGGGCTCGAAGAACTCAATGTATTCTCCCATGGTAACCTGGCTTGTCTTGGTATCCTCACCTGCGAGCATCCTCTCGAACAGTTCCTTGGGCGGTACGCTTTTGCCCATATCATCGAGATAGTCCTTCCCGCCAAGTTCAAAGTGAAAATACTTAACGCCTATGTTTCTATTTTCAAAATATTCATGTGACAGATCAGTCGTTGAGCAACTGGTCAATTGAAAATCAGCCACTTTACTAACCTCCGAATCAGCATCAATAATTGGTACTGATATAGTTTATCATAGATATCTCATGTAGACAAGGTTACTACCTCGGCACCCCTTCAGGTCACTTCTTTGGCACCTGCTCGGTCCAATATTCCTGATTGTAAATATCAACCAGACGGTAGAGTGCTATGTAATCTCCTCCAACGTAGGTATTGCTGATCTTAATGTTATCCGGATCCGATACCACAAGGGTATCACCCAGGTAATAGCTGTCCTCATACTCACCGTTATAGGTGTAGTAGTCACATACAAAATCGATCCTGTCACCGGCTTCAAGCTCAATGAGGCCCCTTGCCTCAGTCTCATTTCCGGTACCGGTGTAATCGATCCTTGCACCTGCGATGTAGCCGTAAGGATGATCGTTATCGAAAATAAGCTCAAGCTTTACCAGGGTATCGTTCAGATAAGCGGGAACATATCCTGTGATGGTATAGTTATCACCGTCATCTATGGTATCCGTGTGGTAATATGCCACCGGCTGATCCTCTATGGAAAGCCATGTTCCGTCTACGGCCGCGATGAGGTTGCCCTTTTCATCTATCTCGAATACATTATCAAGTCCTAAGTCGACATAGCCTGTTCCGTCATCATAATACATTGCAAGATCAAGGCAGTTGATAAGGGTCCACTGCTCTGCATCAATGGGAATGTAATATGTGCCGTCTTCAGCACTCCAGCTAAGGAGGGAAGCATCGAAATAATTGTCTGCGATATAATCTGCAGTCTCCTGATCTGACATTGCTCTTCCGGAAGCAAGCGACTGGGAGGTGAATGATGAAATAAGGTTCAGCATATCAGACATGCCTGATGAAGATCCAAGCGTTGAAAGAAGATCATATGAAGAACCTGCGCTGCCTCCCGAGAGCATGGAAACAGGATTGGGGGATGCCTGGCTCATGATGCTCTGTCCTGCTCCCTCAAGACTTGCGAACTCTCTTATACAGTCAGTGTATTCGTCATCAAGTCCGATCCTTTCATAGGTGCTTATAGCCTGTGACACCTTGGCGGACTTACTGTTGTAAGGGAAATAGATCGATACGCCGTATGCATTGGTCATATTGGCGGAGGTACGGTTGTACTTGACGGCGCTGAGAATGGTCTGTGCAAGAACTCTTCCCTCTTCGGTTCCCATCTGCTGTGCGAAGTTGACCAGGTCGATCTGGTCGATCTTCGAGCTTGTTGCGAATTCCCTGGAGCAGGTTCTTGCATCGGAAACAGTATGGTAGCCTCCGTTTGTGATCATCTCCTGGGTATCCGCACAGAATGCCCTGAAATCATCTCCTACGGTCTGCTGGAGCTCCGCAAGGTCCACCAGTGAAAGGGTGGTCTTCTGGCCTGCGCACTGTCTGCTGCAGGTATCAACGAAATCATCGATGATCTGCTTGCCAAGATCCAGGGTATCCATGGAAGTATTTCGTGAAAGGGCGGTGAGCCAGTCGGTATAATACCATCCCACACCTGGCTCGGTCTCTTCCGATCCAATGAGATAGTCCGCATACTTCGCAGCCATGAGGTCCGTCTCCACGGTTCCCATGAGACATGCATCGAATCCGATAAAGTCGTACTTTATGCCTGCTGAGGCAAGTGCGGAGTCGATCTCCGCAAGGTCCATGGAACCCTCCTTCGGGTTCTTCTCATCATATCCGTAACCGGAAACAGATCCGCCGCCGTGATCCCAGAAGATCAGCATGTTCCTGTTTGCGGGGAAGTTCTCGTGTGCATACTTAATGAACTCCGTGAGAGTCTTGGGATCGGTCAT
>CACWJQ010000010.1 GCA_902761225.1 uncultured Lachnospiraceae bacterium
GAGTATATGATTGGCCCTTCCGCGCCTTTTGATCTCATGCATTGCCGCATCTGCACAGGAGAACAGAGTTGTCTCACTTGCATTATCGGTGGGGAATTCCGCATAACCGAAGCATGCGGTCAGGAAATAGTCATAACCGTCTATGGTCAGCTTTTCCTTGAGAGTGGATTCATATACCTTGATGGTATTGAGTATGCTGTCATCGGAGCCATATCCTCTTATGATCAGCGAGAATTCGTCTCCTCCCTGTCTTGCGATGAAGTCTATGGTCCCGGCCTTTCCGGATTCCGCCAGATTCTTCCAGCGCTTGGCCACTTCCTTAAGTACCTCGTCACCAACGCGGTCACCCATGGCATCATTGATACTCTTGAAGTTGTCCAGATCTATCGATACCACCGCAAACTTGGAACCGCGTTTGATCAGATCGTTCATGACCTCGGTACAGGCGAATCTGTTGGGGATCCCTGTGAGGGCATCGATCACGGCCTGGTCACGCACTCTCTCCTGGTATTTCCTGATCCTGCGGTTATATCCGTATATCAGGACTATAGCTATGATGGTAAAGGCATTGGAGAAGAGTCCAGGTATACTCGATACGACATTTCTTGCGAAGACATTGAACAATATGATCGGATACTGGACTAACAAAAGTATGAGCGATGTGATAAATCCCAGCTTTCCGAAGAGCACCACCAGCAGTATGATGAGGATATTCCCCAGAGAAGAGAACACTCCCGAAAAAGTGGATATCGAGGCGTTCATTCCAAGGATCATCACTGGATCATGATTCCTGGCAATGCCTGACAGCATGACATTGGAAATGACATACAGAAGCACCAGCAGCACATACATGCTTTTAGGCACATTAAACCGCCCGAACAGACTGCCGAGCGAGGATTCGGTATTATTCTTTTCGTGTTCAGAGCTGTTATCTTTATGCATGTAATACACCCGTATTCCGCATTTTAAGTATTCTCTGTTCTTTACATTATATTTGCGTGACCGCAAAAAACAATGGAAAGGGCCGATATTTTAGTAAACTTTTAGAATTAGCTCAATATTCATCAAAAACCTGATAGATAAAGAACTTAAGGTACAGCGATTCGGGACAGCCCATAAGATACGGGTGATCCGGAGCCTGCATACGGTATTCGGTGAGCCTCAGCCTCTTTCTTGCGCCCTTTGCAGCTTCGATTATGGTCTTTTCAAGAAGCTCCGGAGTCATGAAATGGGAACATGAGCAGGTGCAGAGGAATCCGCCGGGCTTAACCAGCTTCATGCCCTTTATATTGATCTCCCTGTAGCCTTTTACGGCATTTTTAACGGCTGATCTGGATTTGGTAAATGCCGGAGGATCCAGTATGACAACATCATACTTTTCACCTTTTTCTATCAGCTCCGGAAGAAGGTCAAACACGTCAGCGGTCATGAACCTGACCCTGTCTTCAAGCCCGTTGAGTCTTGCATTCTCCTCGGCCTGCTTTACGGCCAGTTCCGAAGCATCAACACCGAGAACGCTCTCAGCTCCCGCAAGCCCTGCATTCAGCGCAAATGATCCCGTATGAGTAAAGCAGTCCAGAACCTTTTTACCCCTGCACAGCTTCGAAGCTGCCGCGCGGTTATACTTCTGATCCAGGAAAAATCCGGTCTTCTGGCCTTCCTCAATATTGACCCTGTACTTTACACCGTTTTCGGTGATCATTACATTTGTATCGAAGGCTTCGCCTATAAAGCCCTTTACCTTCTCAAGACCTTCAAGCTTCCTTACGGAGGCATCGCTTCTTTCATAGATGCCCCTGATGCTTATTCCGTCCTCTGACAGCACCTTCTTAACAAGCCTGCAGATGGTCTCCTTGTGCTTCTCCATTCCGAGAGTCTCGCACTCTGCCACAAGCACGTCTCCGAACTTATCTATCACAAGTCCCGGGCAATAGTCAGCTTCGGAGAAGATCACCCTGCAGCAGGAGGTATCAGTAACATTTTTCCTGTACTCCCACGCATTCCGGACTCTTTTTTCCCAGAAAGCTTCATCTATCTCATCATCATGGTATCTTTCAAGCATCCTTACCGTGATGGTACTCCTGGGATTGATATATCCTCTTCCGAGAAAAAATCCGTCAAAGTCCTCTACCCTGATAACATCTCCCGGGGTAAATTCTCCGTCAATGCGGTCTATCTCATTGTCGTATATCCACTGGCCGCCGCTCTTTAAATATCTGCCGCCGCCCTTTTTAAGAATTACTGTAGCCATGATCCCTTACAGGTCTTACCTGTCCTGTGCGTCAAAAAGATTCTTCTTATGGAACACCATCGCCGCTGTGATCAGCAGGATGATCACCAGTTTGGTTCCCCACTTGTGTGAAAAATCCCCTGTTAGTTCCTCCACCACATTCGGTGCAAAAACGACATAAGGATCATTTTCCGTTGTGGAGATATATGCAAGCTCCCTGGAAGGCACGCTCTGTACCTGTGCTCCGTTCACCATTAGCAGATTTCCCGGAGCGAAGATATCCGGAACGGACCATCTGCTCTTAATCGTTCCTCCGCTGCTTGCGCTGACACTGTCCAGAGTGACCAGCCCTTCTGCGGGAGGAAGATCGAACCTCATTCCTGTGATCCTGCCCTCAAGCTCAGGTCCCATCTCAAAGGATACGAGATCACCTTCATCATTAAGCTTCCCTTCTATGAACTGCTCTCCGTTAAAAGCCATTGAACCGTCCGTTGTATAGTACAGCCTGTAATCTCCCGCTGACGCCTGCCTTAGGTGCATCCTGAGAAAAAGACTGTCTGCCGGAAGGGGGATCAGCAATATGATGAGACTGATCACAGATGCGATTATGTACAGATATCTATCCTTCATAGAGACTTCCTATCGGTTTACCCACCCGAAAAACTGTGATAACATAAAATCTGCCGTGAAACGGTCAGAAAAATAATAACACAATCCGTATGCCGGTATAAACATTATGAATGAACGCATCCAAAAATGGTCTGTTACAGATTATATCCCGATAATGCTATTTGCCCTCGTGCTTTCCTATGTGATGTACGGGATGGCAATGAAGCAGCTTCCTCAGGAATTAAGCGATCTTAACGGACATGTATATGTCTATCTCGCCGCATTCACAGGGATCAGTCCCCTCGAAGGCTGGAAGATGGCTCCGTATTTTCTCTGGCACGCCCCGGTTCTGTTCCTGAACAGGATATGCCAATTTCCCATCGACGTATCCGCATCTGCTGTCTGCAGCCTGTTTCTCGTAGGATCCTATCTCGTAACGGTCTTCATGATCTGCAGGTGGAGCAGTCACATAGATAAAAAGCTGAGCCCTGCTCTTACCGGATTTATCTCATTTGCATTAACCATCCTGCAGCCCGTATGGATCGGATTTCTTGATGCAGGAACCGCAAGGATCACCGGAAGCTTTTCCATCAACCCGCTCTTTAATCCCACCCAGATGGCGGCAAGACCCTTTGCTCTTATCTGCTTCATGCTGATGATCGATTACTTTACGCTCACAGATCATCCTTCGGAAAATAATGACAGCAATGTCTTTTTCAAGGGAAACAGACGGCTTATCGGTATCCTGCTTTCGGTCTTTCTCCTTATCTCCGCTCTTGCCAAGCCTGTTTTTGCCGAGATGTTCATCCCCGCCGTGGGACTGATCATGCTTGGGAAATGGATAGCTCTTATCGTGAATAAAAGCGGCAGAGCCGGAAAGTTTTTCACTAAAACCCTTGTCCCTGCATTCTGTATCGCGATCCCCTGCCTTCTCTGCATCCTGGTACAGTTCTCGGCATACTTTCTGTTCGGAGGAAGCTATGGCGGAGGGGAAGGGCTTATCATCACCGGCTGGCTTGAAGTATGGTCACACTTCAGCGAGAACATCCCTCTGTCCATACTCTTCAGCATGAGCTTTCCGATACTGATACTCGTAACGGATGGAAGGAACTTTCTTAAGACCTCCATGGGTCAGCTTGGAACGGTATCATGGGTGACAGGCTTTCTTGAATGTGCCCTTTTGGGTGAAGGGGGAGATAAGCTCCTGCACGGAGATTTCATATGGCCCATGCTCTTTGGGATGCTGATGCTCTGGGCAGCAGCACTGCTTCACTTTCTGAAGATGGAAAAGCATGCATCCTCAATGGCTGCCAAAGGGGTTCTCATAGCCGGCTGGATCCTTATACTTATCCACCTTCACTACGGATTTCTGTACATCGCAGAAAACCTTGGCTGGACCTTTTTCATATTCTGAACATTACCTTCCTTCAGAACCCCGCGGATCTTCTTTACTTATAAATCCCGCAGCAGAAACAAATACTGCTGCGGGATCTTATTTTTCTGTATGTTATCCCATCACAACTTCAACCTTGACGGTCTTCTTTGATGCATCGTAAGGAATGACTGTTCCTTCGACCTTTACGCCGTCAACGATGAGTTCCTTTACACCCTTCTGAACGCCGTTCTGTCTGACGCTTATGTCATACTCAACGCCTCTGTAGACTCTCTTTACGCTGAAATCGCCGAAATCTGCAGGTACGCAGGGATCAACCGACAATCCGTTAAGAGTGGGATATACTCCGAGGATGTACTGGGAGATGTTGACGAAGGTCCATGCAGCGGTTCCGGTGAGCCAGCTGTTCTTGCCTTCTCCGTGGAACTTGGCATCTGCACCTGCTACCATCTGACAGTAGATATAAGGCTCTGTTCTGTGGATCTCACTGATCTCCTCAGTATATGCGGGGCAGGTCTTCTTATATACTTCAAATGCCCTGTCGCCTCTTCCGATAACGGTCTCTGCGATGGATACCCAGGGATTGTTGTGGCAGAAGATACCTGCATTCTCCTTGTACCCGGGGGGATATGAGGAAACCTCACCCAGTTCTTCGTGATAAACGGTATAGGCAGGCTGAAGGATCATTACACCGTACTTGGTATCAAGATGCTTCTTGACGGAATCGAGAGCCTGCTGAGCCTGTCCGCTCTCTACGCCTACTCCTGCAAGAACGCAGAAGCCCTGAGGCTCGATGAAGATCTTGCCCTCTTCACACTCATTGCCGCCGACCTTATTTCCATAGGAATCATATGCTCTGACGAACCACTCTCCGTCCCATCCTGCATTGGAATCAAGAAGGATATCGTTCATCTCCGCAACTGACTTACGAACCTTGGCAGCCTCATCTGTAAGGCCCTTGAGATCACAGAGATCTGCGTACTCGTTGCCGTACTTAACGAACATTCCGCCGATGAATACGGACTCTGCAACAGGTCCCTCACTGGGGCCGAAGGTCTGGAAGGACTCACCGGGCTGAACGGAATGGCAGTTGAGGTTCAGGCAGTCATTCCAGTCTGCTCTTCCGATAAGAGGAAGGTTGTGAGGTCCTCTGTGGGTATCAACATATCCGAATGATCTGCGCAGGTGCTCCATAAGAGTCTCTGCAACAGACATATCGTTATCGAAAGGCACCATCTCATCAAGAATGGTAGCATCTCCGGTCTCTCTGATATATGCGCTGGTACCTGCGATGAGCCAGAGGGGATCGTCACCGAATCCGGATCCGATATCTGAATTACCCTTCTTGGTAAGAGGCTGGTACTGGTGATATGCACGGCCATCCTGGAACTGGGTTGATGCAATGTCGATGATCCTCTCACGTGCTCTGTCGGGAATAAGATGTACGAAGCCGAGGAGATCCTGGCAGGAATCTCTGAAGCCCATTCCTCTTCCGATACCTGACTCGTAGTAGGATGCGGATCTGGACATATTGAAGGTTACCATGCACTGGTACTGATTCCAGATGTTGACCATGCGGTTAACCTTATCATTTGAAGAATCAACAGTGTATATGTTAAGGAGCTTATCCCACTGGTCACACAGCTCTGCAAATGCGGCATCAACCTTAGCGTCGGTATCGTACTTGGCGAGCATTGCCTCTGCAGGCTTCTTGTTGATCACATTGTGGGATTCCCACTTATCCTCTACGGGATTCTCGATATAGCCGAGAACGAATACATAGGACTTGCTTTCTCCGGGCTGCAGGGTAACATCCAGCTGGTGAGCTGCGATGGGACTCCAGCCTGATGCCATTGAATTGGTAAGCTTTCCGTTGAACACTGCCTCGGGATCGGCTGCATAATGATAAAGTCCGAGGAATGAATCCCTTGCTGTATCAAATGCGGTGATGGGTGCATTTACGGAATAGATCGCATAGTGATTCCTGCGCTCTCTGTACTCTGTCTTGTGGTAAATGGTGGAACCCTTTACCTCAACCTCGCCTGTGGAGAAGTTTCTCTGGAAGTTCCTGCTGTCATCATCCGCATTCCAAAGGCACCACTCAACATATGAGAAGATGCTGATGTTCTTGGTAACGGAGGAGTCATTGGTAACAACAAGTCTGGTAACTTCGCAGTTGTCATTAACGGGAACAAATGCAAGAGACTCTGCTCTTACGCCGTTCTTAACACCCTTGAACTTGCTGTATCCGATACCGTGGCGGCACTCGTACTCATCAAGCTCTGTCTGGGTGGGCTTCCAACCGGGATTCCAGACGGTATCGCCATCCTTGATATAGAAGTACTTTCCGTTGATGTCCATGGGAACATCATTGTAACGGTATCTTGTAAGTCTGAGAAGCTTGGCATCCTTGTAGAAGGTGTAGCCTCCGCAGGTATTGGATATCAGCGAAAAGAATTCCTTGCTGCCCAGATAATTGATCCAGGGCAGGGGAGTTTTGGGAGTCTCAATGACATACTCTCTGTGCTCGTCATCAAAATGGCCGAATTTCATGTTGACTTCTCCTTTGGTGATTGATTATTGGTTTCTATTGATATTAAAGTTTTGCAACTGAACCGCCTTCATACAGCCTTCCCTTTACCACAACAGTCTCGGGCCTGGTCTCTGACGGATTCTCTATCAGGGAAATGAGCTTTTGTGCCGCAGTCTCGCCGATCTGTTCGGTGGGCTGTCTCAGGGTGGTGAGTGTGGGGGTAAGATGTCTTCCGACTCTTATTCCGTCATATCCCACTATCGAGATATCTCCGGGAATCTCAAGCCCTGCCGCCCTGATGGCTGCTATGCCGCCAAGTGTTGAAAAATCATCCGGATACAGGATGCATGTGGGACGGTCCTTCAGTTTGAGGAGCTTCTCCGTAGCCTTTCTTGAATTCTCGGTCCTGCGGTACTCCGCAACGGGCATGTATTCCTCAGGCACTTCAAGTCCCAGACTTTCCATCGTATCCAGGAATGACTTTACTCTGTCCCTGGTAACGGCACTTTCATTATTATCGTGGATATATGCGATCTTCTTATGTCCCATTTTGGCACAGTACTGTACTAGTTCCCTTATCCCGGATACATTGTCCGAGACAACCGACATGCGGTCTTCAAAAGAATAGTCGATGGTCACAAGAGGAATATCGCTCTTTGCGAGTTCGATGACCTCGGCATTGTGGAAATCCATACACGCGATCAGGACTCCGTCAAAAGCACGGTATCTTGCATGTGCAAGATAATTCATATTGCCCACGCTCCCCGACGAAAGACCCCGGTTTATGAATGTGATATCGTAGCCTTTTGCATCGGCCACGGCTTTGAAACGGTCCAGAAGAAGGGCAAAGAATTCATTGGTAAGTCCGTTGCCCGCTTCATCAAAGAACAGAACTCCGATATTATTGGATCTGTGAGTGCGCAAGACTTTTGCAGCGGAATTGGGCTGATATCCCATGCTTTCGGCAGCCTTACGGATCTTCTCCCTGGTTGCCTCACTGATATCAGGCTGACCGCTCAGAGCCTTGCTCACGGCAGCTACAGATACCCCGCATTCTCTTGCTATATCCTTCATGGAAACCATTTTTTATCTCCCCGCAACCCCTGTCCGCGCAACTACTTAATGGATTAAGTAATGTAAATATATATCATTTATTGAAATCTTACAAGCCATAAATTAATAAAAAAAAGTGCACCTGTGTGGTGCACTTTTACCTAAAAAATATCATTTATTTAGGATTTTTCAGAACAATTTCTTCTTTTTGGTGGGTTTCTCCTTGGTTTCTCCGCCGGATGCCTTCTCAGCCGCATGCAGCGAATCGCCTGTGAGCTGGTCGAACTTTCTGAGCAGTTCCTTGGCCTCGCTCGAAAGCTTCTCGGGAGTTTCCACAACGAGAGTGATATAGTGGTCGCCTCTCTGATTCTTGTTCCTCCAAGAAGGAACACCCTTGCCCTTCAGCCTTACACGCATATCGGTCTGGGTTCCCGCCTTGACATCATAGATGACCTTGCCGTCAACGGTGTCCACAAGCACGGGTCCGCCGAGCGCCGCAACAGCATAGGAAATGGGCACAAGAGAATATATATCGAATCCGTCCCTCTGGAAAACAGGGTGTCTGTCAACAATGGCTTCAACCCTGACGTCTCCTCTGGGACCGCCGTTTGTTCCGGGATCACCCAGTTCTGCAAGGCTTACTGCCTGACCATTATCGATTCCGGCAGGAAAGTCCACAGAGTATCTCTTTTTGATTGAGATATATCCTGTTCCGCGGCAGTCGGGACACTTATCCCTTATGATCTTACCTGTTCCGCGGCAGTCGGGACACACTTCCACGCTTCTCATAAGTCCGAAGGCGGAGTTTCTTGATCTTACAACCTGGCCTTTGCCTCCGCAGGTTGAACATGTCTCGGGGGATGTTCCGGCCTTGGCTCCGCTTCCCTTACAGGATTTACACTCTTCCTTCACATTCAGTTCGATCTCTTTCTTACATCCAAAGACCGCATCCATGAAGGAAAGTCTTACACTTGTACGGATATTGGCGCCCTTCATGGGACCGTTGGAAGGACCTGAAGAATATCCTCTTCCGCCTCCGAAGAAGCTTCCGAAGATATCACCGAAGCCGCCGAAAATATCACTGAAATCCATATTGGAGAAATCAAATCCGCCGGCTCCTCCGGCACCGCCTTCGAAAGCGGCGTGTCCGAACTGGTCGTACTTTGCTCTCTTATCAGGATCGCTCAGAACGGCATAGGCCTCGGAGGCCTCTTTGAACTTGGCCTCCGCTTCCTTGTCGCCGGGATTTGCATCCGGATGGTACTTCTTGGCAAGTACCCTGTATGCTTTTTTAAGCGTCGCCTCATCGGCGCTCTTGTCTACTCCGAGTACTTCGTAGTAGTCACGCTTGGACTCTGCCATTTTTATTAAACCTCACGGAAATTACCGTCTATAACATCATCATCTGCAGAAGACTGGCTCTGGGAACCCTGATCCGCACCTGCTCCGGAGAATCCGCCCATGTCAGGTCCCGCCTGCTGTCCGGCACCGGCTGCTGCGCCTGCTGCCTCATACATCTTGGTGAATACGCTCTGTGCGGAATTGGTGAGCTGTTCCTTAGCTGCCTTGAGTGCATCGATGTCTGACTCGCTTGCGCTAGCCTCGTTACCCTTAACCTTGGCAACAAGCTCCTTGACCTTGTCGAGATCGGCCTGAACCTGTGATCTGTCGGAATCGGAGATCTTGTCTCCTACTTCCTTAAGAGCCTTCTCGGTCTGGAATACGAAAGCATCTGCATCGTTGATGGTCTCAACGTTTTCTTTTCTCTTCTTGTCCTGAGCCTCGAACTCCTGAGCCTCCTTGATAGCCTTGTCGATATCGGCATCGGACATGTTGGAGCCTGCGGTGATGGTGATGTGCTGCTCCTTGCCGGTTCCGAGATCCTTAGCTGATACGTTAACGATACCGTTGGCATCGATATCGAAGGTAACCTCGATCTGAGGGATTCCTCTGGGAGCGGGAGCGATGCCGTCAAGTCTGAACTGTCCGAGGGACTTGTTATCACGTGCGAACTGTCTCTCACCCTGTACAACGTTGATGTCAACAGCGGTCTGGTTATCAGCTGCAGTGGAGAATACCTGGCTCTTCTTGGTAGGAATGGTGGTATTTCTCTCGATAAGTCTGGTTGCTACGCCACCCATGGTCTCGATGGAAAGTGAAAGAGGGGTGACATCAAGGAGAAGGATATCTCCGGCACCTGCATCGCCTGCGAGCTTACCGCCCTGGATGGAAGCACCGATTGCAACGCACTCATCAGGGTTAAGGCTCTTGGAAGGCTCCTTGCCGGTAAGCTGGCGAACCTTGTCCTGAACTGCAGGGATACGGGTGGATCCGCCTACAAGAAGGACCTGTCCTATATCGGAATTGGTAAGTCCTGCATCCTTCATGGCATTCTGTACAGGGACGGCAGTCTTCTCAACGAGATCTCTTGTGAGCTCATCGAACTGCGCTCTGGAGAGGTTCATGTCAAAGTGCTTGGGTCCCTCATTGGTAGCTGTGATGAAGGGAAGGTTGATGTTGGTGGTCATTGCGCTGGAGAGTTCTTTCTTAGCCTTCTCTGCAGCTTCCTTAAGTCTCTGCATTGCCATCTTGTCGCCGGAAAGGTCAACGCCCTCCTTAGCCTTGAACTCTGCAAGCATCCAGTCGATGATCTTGTTATCGAAATCATCACCGCCGAGGTGTGTATCACCGTTGGTGGCAAGAACCTCAATGACGCCGTCGCCGATATCGATGATGGAGACATCGAAGGTACCGCCGCCCAGGTCATAAACCATGATCTTCTGCTCTTTTTCATTATCGAGTCCGTATGCAAGAGCTGCAGCGGTGGGCTCGTTGATGATACGCTTTACATCGAGACCTGCGATCTTACCTGCATCCTTGGTTGCCTGACGCTGTGCGTCGTTGAAGTATGCGGGTACGGTGATGACTGCCTCTGTTACCTTCTCGCCGAGATAGCTCTCTGCATCATCCTTAAGCTTCTGAAGGATCATAGCGGAGATCTGCTGGGGAGAATACTTCTTGCCGTCGATGGTACGGCCGCGGTCGGTACCCATATCTCTCTTAATGGATGAAATGGTATTGTCCGCATTGGTGACTGCCTGACGCTTTGCAGGCTCACCTACAAGTCTCTCACCGTTCTTGGTGAATGCAACGATCGAAGGGGTGGTTCTTGCGCCTTCCGCATTAGCGATAACGGTGGGCTTTCCGCCTTCCATTACTGATACACAGCTGTTTGTTGTACCTAAGTCGATACCGATTATTTTGCTCATAATATATACCTCCTGTTTGTCGCATCAGCGACGTTTGTCTTTAATATTTATTTACTGAACCACGGATACCATGCTGTGTCTTAATACGACTCCGTGATACGTGTATCCCTTTAACAGCTCCTGTGCGACGGTTCCGGATTCATATTCATCGCTCTCCGTCTGCATCACCGCATTGTGAAATGCGGGGTCGAACTCTTTTCCGACAGCCTCGATGGGCTTAACATCCATCTTGTCCAGCTCTGTGATCAGCTGTCTGTAGATCATATCCATTCCGCTCACATACGGATCGTCCTTCTTGTCCTCGGGGATGGCTGCAAGTCCTCTTTCGAAGTTATCTACAACCGGAAGGATCTTCTCAAGCACCGATCTTGCTCCCATGTCGAAGGACTGTGCCTTCTCCTTCTCGGAACGGTTTCTGAAATTCTCGAACTCGGCGAGCTGACGCTTTGCCCTGTCTTCGAACTCAGCTATCTGGGCTTTAAGGGTTTCCTTTTCCTTGTCTGCCTTCTGCGCTTTCTTCTCGGCCTTTCTCTCCGCCCAGGATTTCTTCTGCTCTCCGGCTTCGGGTTCTCCCTCTTTGGAAGCTTCCTCTGCCTGTGCCTCATCCCCGGCTTCTTCAGCCTCTGCCTCAGCTTCTGCAGCAGCTTCTTCAGTTTGCTCCCCGTTTACCCCGGTTTTTTCTTCGGAGATCTCCTCTTCAGGCATCTCTTCGGTCACGGTCTCTCCGGTTTCCTTATTGATGACCTTGTCAGTATTTTCTTCACTCATTATCCTCAACAGATCCTTTCTCTACTTGTTCTAAGTCTTTTCCTTGTACAGATCGTCCAGACCGCTCCTTAAGGACTTCAGCGTTCCGACGACCTTGTCATAATCCATTCTCTTGGGTCCGACTATTCCTATGGTACCCTTCATGCCTCCGCCCAGCTCATATGTGGCGGTGACCACACTGCAGTCCTCCATGCCCTCAACCTTGTTCTCACTTCCGATATATACCTGGATACCTGTACCGGCATCTTCGGAAAGTTCGGTGCTGACGAGAGCTTCCAGACCTTCTTTTTCCTCAAAGGTATTGATAAGCTGTCCTGCCCTCTCGGAATTATCGCTGAGTTCGGGATACTTGAGGATATTGTTGGTACCGCTGGTGTATACCTTCAGGTCCTCTCCTGCGCTAATGGCCTCTGCAACCGCATCGATCACCTCTGCAATGACGTCCGAATGCGCTCCGGCCTGGGCCTTGAGCCCTGTGATCATGCCGAGGGATATCTCGTCCATGGTCATACCCGAAAGCTGCGTGTTCAGCATCAGGTTAAGCTTGAGCACCGTCTCCTCACTGAGAGGCTCCGGAACCTCGATCACCTTGTTCTTGATGACATTGCCTTCCTTGACTATGACCGCAAGGAGGTGTTCCTCATCGATCCTGGAAAGCTGGATGAACTTCAGCTTGTTCCTTCCCGCACTGGGAGAAGTTATCAGGGTCGCATACTGGGTGTCCCTTGCGAGGAGCTTGACCACTCCCTTGAGCATGTCCTCAAGTCTGTCCTGCCTCTCAACAAGGACCTTCTTCATCTCCTCGATCTCGCGGTCCTTGGCCTCCATCATGGTGTCCACATAGAATCTGTAGCCCTTGTCGGAAGGAATACGTCCCGCGGAGGTATGTGGCTGGATGATATATCCCATCTCCTCCAGATCGGCCATCTCATTTCTGATGGTAGCCGAGCTCAGGTTAAGATCGGTGTACTTGGATATGGTCCTGCTTCCGACAGGCTCGCCTGTTTCCAGATAGTTGCGGATGATGGCCTGCAGTATCGTGGCTTTTCTTTCATCCATTTCCATACCCATACCCCTTTCTGTACTTTGTTAGCACTCATTCCCAAAGAGTGCTAACATCCACAAGAATTAAATTATCACTATGATCGCAAAGTGTCAACATATCATTTATGAAAAAATAAAAAACAGCCACCCCGTCAGTGGGATGGCTGTCTGAATATACGTATAAAGACTATCAGATATCGAAGCTTCCGGTCTCGCCGTTCATTACATAGTAAACCTTGCACTCTTCAGGCTTAACATAGAGCTCGATGTCCTTGAGAGCTGCAACATCCTTCTTGAGATCATACTGCCATACATCCTTGGCGATCTTAACAAGGTCACACTTGGTATACTCTTTGTCGCAGAACTGGAAAACAACCTTTGCATTGATATCGCACTTCTTCTCAGCACATGCCTTAGCCTCTGCGGGCTTCTTGGCTGCTTCCTTCTTAGCTGCGGGCTTCTTAGCCGGAGCTGCCTTCTTAACTGCTGCAGGCTTCTTAGCCTCTGCCTTAACCTCTTCCTTTGCAGGTGCTGCTGCCTTAGCGGGCTCAGCCTTAGCTGCTGCGGTAGCGGGCTTAGCGATAGACTTCTTCTCGACTGCCATAATAATCTCCCTTCTGTCCATAAACATAAAAAAGAAAACTCTCCTCAGAGGATATACACGTCCTCGACAAAAACGAGTTTAATATAACAAATGGTTTTTGTCAAATAAATATCCCTATATTTCCGTGCTTTTTCGGCGTTTTCGCATGGAAACCCTTTTTAAAACCACAGTGTAAGCGGCGCACATTTATGACACGCGTGTCACATTCTTCAGGCTGTGCTTTATGATATATCATATCCTCTGCGGTAATGCTTTATGACTCACCGAATCCCATGTATTCACGTTCTATGGCCACGTACACAGCATTCCCTGCCGTCATGCTTTCATACAGCATATCATGAGCAGTCATGCGTTAAGATATGCCATAAGCTTATCGTAATTCTTCTCAGCCTCTGCATATCCTTCCTGATAAAGCCTCTTAAGATGCTCGGGATTCTTGTCTATCCTGGAGGTATCACTCTTATGCTGAGGCCTTATCACAAAGGCTCTGCCTTCCTTCTCCATATCCTGTACGTACTGAAGCTGTCTGTTATACCTGATGTCCCGGTTTCTCATCAGCTTCCATATATTGGGATATGCGGCATATCTTACCTTAAGCATTGCAAGCTCAGCACCTGATATGGGAGTTCTGACGTAGCCTACCTCCTTGGTCAGCACCACAAGATTCTTACCGTTTCCGGATCTGACGGATCTTTCCAGAGGGATCGCATCACTTAGTCCGCCGTCAAGATATTTCCTGCCGTTCACCTCGACCATGCGTGCCACAAGAGGGAGGGAAGCCGATGCCCTGATCTTGTCCATGTTCTTTCCTCTGCATGACTTCAGGCGAAGGTACTCAGGCTTTCCCGTCTCCACATCGGTCACCACCGAATAGGCATTTCCTTCGTATTTTTCATACGCCTCGTGATCAAAGGGATTCAGATCATTAGGGATCAGGCTGTATGCCACCTCCGTGTTGAAAAGATTACCCGTGGTCACAAGGGAAGGAATACTGCAGTACCATCTGGTATCCAGATAATCCACGCTTATATCAAAAGCCCTGCCCCTCTGTCCGGAGATATAGCTGGTCATATGGCATGCGCCTGCCGATACTCCGTAAACGGATGAAAACATTATTTTCTTATCCATAAGGAAATCCAGCACTCCCGCGGTGAAGACACCCTTCATTCCGCCGCCTTCGAGTACAAGACCTCCCTTTATCATTTCACTCATGGATCAGCCTGCTCCGTATTCTTCCTTAACGAACTTTTCAAGAACGGGAAGGGATCTTACCACCTTCTCCGTATCGATACAGTATGCCATCCTGAAGAATCCGGGAGCACCGAAGCTGTCTCCGGGAACAAGTACAAGATCATACTTCAGGGCCTTCTGTGCAAATGCCACGGAATCCGCTTCAAGAGCCTTGGGGAAGATATAGAAGGTTCCGCCCGGACGGACAACGGTGAAGCCGAGGTCAACAAGCTTGTCATAGATCAGGTTCATGTTGGTCTCATACACCGAAAGATCTGCGGTAAGATCGATGTTCTCCGCCACCGCTCTCTGCATAAGGGCAGTGGGACAGTTGTGTCCGATACCTCTTGAGATCTGTACAGCCATGTTGACCATAAGATCCGCACCTTCCGCGGCAGGATTAACTGCCATGTAACCTATCCTGTCTCCGGGAAGTGAAAGGGACTTGGAGAATGAGTAGCACATGATGGTATTGTCATAAAACGCCGAGATACAGGGTGCTGCCTTTCCGTCGAAAACGATCTCCCTGTAAGGCTCATCCGAAATGATATAAATGGGATGAGAATACTTCTTCTGAGCATCCCTTAAGATGTCAGAAAGTCTTCTCACCGTATCCTCCGAATAGACCACACCGGAAGGATTGTTGGGAGTATTGATAAGGACCGCCATGGTCTTCTCATTCAGCATGCTCTCGAACTGGGTGAAATTGATCTGGAAGGTTTCGGTATCCGCAGGTACAACCTTAAGGACAGCACCGGTAAGATTTACATAGGGACCGTATTCCGGAAAATAAGGAGCAAAGGTAAGGATCTCGTCACCCGGCTCGGTCACCAGTCTGAAGGCATGTGCAAGCGCCGACGCAGCGGCACTGGTCATGAATATGTGCTCTCTCTTATAAGGGATCCCGAATCTCTTCGCAAGGGATGCGGCAACCGCATCACGCACCTCCGGAAGGCCGGGGTTGGGGGAATATCCGTGAAGGGACCTGGAATCAAGAGTTCCTATCATTCTGACAAGGGACTCGTTGTAAGCATCCGGTGCGGGAACAGAAGGATTTCCGAGACTGTAATCAAAAACATTCTCATATCCTATCTCCTTGCCGCGCTCTGCAGCCTTACCGGCAAGATCCCTAATAACGGACTTTGCACCAAGCATATCTATATATTTCTGTACAAGCATATTTCTCACCTCATCATTTTTTTGCTGCCAGGCAGCACTTTAATAATATTAAACTTTATCGTCCCGCATCGCAAGTAACATCTGGGCCCGCCGCTTATAACACACCCGGACTCCGCAACATATCAGCCCGTGCCCGGTATCCTGCTCTCCGTGTGCGGCTTCAAAATTCTTGACTTGTAAAGTAAAACCCTTTAATATAAGCGTGTTGCTTGCAGAAAGCAGCTCATCATTCGGTCCTGCGCAGTGCGACCCTGTGAACCGTGTCAGGTGGGGAACCAAGCAGCACTAAACAGACCGTCCATGTGCCGCAGATCAGCCGGGTGGTGAGTTGCTTTCTGCAGGCGACTTTTTTTATGACTGAACTTATCGATACCGGAAAATATTATAAGGACTGCTGCCTTTGTCCGAGGAAGTGTCACGCAGACAGAACCTCCGGTCAAAAGGGATCCTGCGGAATGGGTGCCGTGATCACCTGTGCCAAAGCTTACAGACATATGTGGGAAGAACCCTGTCTTACGGGAGAAAAGGGCTCCGGCACGGTATTTTTCACAGGCTGTAATTTAGGCTGCCTGTTCTGCCAGAACAGCGGGATCTCTTCAGGCAGGGAAGGCGCGCCCATAAGCGAAGAAAGATTATCCGGGATATTTCTTGAGCTTGAGCAGCAGGGCGCTTCCAACATAAATCTCGTAACGGCCGTATGTTATATCCCTCATATCCGTAACGCAATAATCAGGGCAAGGGATAAGGGACTCCGCATTCCCACAGTCTATAATTCAGGAGGATACGAATCTCCCGAAGCTCTCGCTCTTCTTGATGGATGTATAGATATCTATATGCCTGATATGAAGTACATGTCACGCGAACTGTCTGCAGAATACAGCAAGGCTCCGGATTATCCGGACGCCGCAGTAAAGGCTATAGCCGAGATGTTCAGACAGACCGGGCCCGCAGTATTCGGAGATGACGGTATGATGAAAAGAGGAGTCTTAGTCAGACATCTGGTACTTCCGGGTTCTGTTCCCGATTCCAAGAGAGTCCTAAGATATCTTCACAGCACTTACGGAAATGACATCTGCATCAGCATAATGAGACAGTACACTCCCACTGCCGCCGTTTCCGCCCACCCCCTGCTTTCGAGGAAGGTTTCCGACGAAGAATACGAAAGAGTGCTGGAATTTGCCGACTCCATCGGTATTGAGACGGGCTATTGCCAGGAGGGTGAAGCTGCCCTCGAATCCTTCATCCCCAGCTGGGACCTGGAGGGAATACTTCCCGGAGATGATATCCGGTAAAATAGGATTGAATATCAGATAACGTGTAAAAAATGAACCTGCCGGTCAGCAGGTTCATTTTATATTACATATGGCTTTATCAGTCCATGCTCTCGGACATATGCTTCAGATAGCTTTCAACCATGAGTGCTATCTTGAAAGTTACCGCATCATCAAAGCTTCTCAGGTCGAGTCCTGTAGTCTTCTGAAGTTTTTCGATCCTGTACACGAGAGTGTTCCTGTGAATGAAGAGCTGTCTTGAAGTCTCGGACACGTTCAGGTTATTTTCGAAGAACATCTTGATGGTACTCCTCGATTCTTCATCGAGATCATCAAGGATACCGCCGTCAAATATCTCTCCCAGAAACATCTCACAGAGTGATACCGGAAGCTGATAGATCAGCCTTCCTATTCCCAGGTTAGTATATGCGGTAACATTCTTCTCCGCATAGAATATGGAACCCACATCCATGGCCATCCTGGCTTCCTTATAGGACTTGGACACATCCTTGAGTTCCTCGACAACCGTACCGTATGAAACCCTTGCAGAGAGCATGGCCTCGGTATTAAGGCTCGATACTATGGTCTGCGCCACCTCCTCAAGCATATCGGGATCGGCACCTTCCTTAAAACACTTTATAAGGATGAGTGTGTTCTCATCCACACTGGTAATGACATCTCCGCCCTGGGGAGCAAAAAGTCCCTTTAACAGATCCTTTACTATGCTGTCCTTGTCCTTTCTTACGGATACAAGATACACACATCTCGGTACATTGACTTCAATCCTGAGCTTTCTCGCACGATTGTATATATCAACAAGAAGCAGATTATCCAGGATCAGATTCTGATAGAAGCTTCCCTTATCGTCTCTTTCCCTGTATGCATCCATAAGCTCGGACAGATGGGCAACACATATCCTGCCCGCCTGATATGATTCATCCTTGGTCGCATCACAGGCAAGAACATATCTTATATCACCGTCTTCACCTATCTTCAGGAAATAGATGCCTCCCGACTCCTGAGAGTCAGCCTGGGAGATCACAAAATTCCTAACGGCATCGGATGTAACTTCAGGTCCGTCAGCCGATGCGAGTTCATTTCCTTCCGTGTCGTAAAGCGCCATCCCAACCTTGGTGATGGCCTGCAGCGAAGAAATACTTTTAAGCAGTATCTGATTTGTTATCATTAGCCCCAGCCTCTTATTAAAAAATCCCGGGCTTAGGAAAGCCCGGGATCAGGGTTTGTAAAATATTAGTTGGTGATAACCTTCTCGGTTTCCTTATCGAATACGTGAATCTTCTCGATATCGATAGCGAATCTGATGTTATCGCCGGGTCTTGCATTGGTACGAGGATCGACTCTTGCAGTGATAGGGAACTCCTCGAGATCGAAGTAAAGGAATACTTCAGCACCCATGAGCTCGTAAACCTTAACAACTGACTCGAATACGCTTGCAGGAGAAGTCTCGATGTACATCTCTGAATCGTAAACGTCCTCAGGTCTGATACCGAAGGTAACGATCTTTCCGTCGTATCCGCCCTCGATGAGCTTCTTGCTCTTTGCGGGAGGAAGGGGAATTGCATGACCTGCGATCTCAAGGTTAGCAACATCGCCGTCAACAACTACGGTTGCATCAAGGAAGTTCATCTGAGGTGATCCCATGAATCCTGCAACGAAGAGGTTGCAAGGCTTGTCATAGAGATTCTGAGGTGAATCAACCTGCTGTACGATACCATCCTTCATAACGACGATCCTGTCGCCGAGGGTCATAGCCTCTGTCTGGTCGTGGGTAACGTAGATGATGGTGGTTCCGAGTCTCTGGTGAAGCTTAGCGATCTCGATTCTCATCTGTACACGGAGCTTAGCATCGAGGTTGGAGAGAGGCTCGTCCATGAGGAATACCTTGGGGTTACGTACGATAGCACGTCCCATGGCAACACGCTGTCTCTGTCCACCGGAAAGAGCCTTGGGCTTACGGTCAAGAAGAGAGGTGAGGTCAAGGATACGGGCTGCTTCCTTAACCATCTTGTCGATCTGATCCTTGGGAACCTTACGGAGCTTAAGTCCGAATGCCATATTATCGTAAACGGACATATGAGGATACAGAGCGTAGTTCTGGAATACCATTGCGATATCACGATCCTTGGGCTCAACATCGTTCATGAGCTTGTCGCCGATGTAAAGCTCACCGCCGGAGATATCCTCGAGACCTGCGATCATACGGAGAGTTGTTGACTTACCGCATCCGGAAGGACCTACGAAGATGATGAATTCCTGATCGTTGATCTCCAGGTTGAAATCCTTAACTGCCTCAAAGCCGTTGGGATATACCTTGGTGATATGCTTAAGTGAAAGACTTGCCATTAGTATATACTCCTTTCAGAATACCAATTTAGGCGTTTACCGCCCAATACCTTACAAAGTATACTATCTTGCGGTAAAAAATTGAAATAACCGAGATAGACAAACTTTTGTCAAACCTTTGGGCATTTTGCCCATCCACCATAAAAAGATACTAAACTATCGTCATATTGCTAACCAAACAGCCACCTGTTTCGGCGTTTTGACAGCACATTATGCTAGTATACAAAAATGTCACCAAAACAGCCCGGAATCCGTCATTTTCTGTCCACGTTAATGGCTCTCTGCATGGCCTCTTCAACAGGGTCGATCTCGGGTGCTTCCTCGGGATGTTCCTCGTAGTATCTGTTCTCTATCTTTTCAAAAGCTGAGCGGTACAGCATGGCGCTCAGATACCCGGGACCTGCGATACCGAAAAGGAACACGACAGGAACCGATGCGAACCAGAAAAGTCCCACAACGGGAGGTATTATATACAATATTCCCATAAGAACAGCCCTCGGGAGGATGGCAACCGTCATGTGGATCCCGCTCTTTATGGTGCCCTTTATGGTGTTATCGAACCTTGCAAGCACAGGGAATATCATTATGCAGGCAATAAAGACAAAGAAGCCCGCTGCCATCATGATCGCTCTGACGATGCCCGTTCCCTCTCCCTCAAGACCGTAAGCAAAGAGCATATCGAATCCGGCAATTCCCATTACGACCATCATTACCAGCCAGATAATGGTTGCCTGTTTGAAATTCTGCTTAAAGGAATGGAAAAATCCCTTTAAGATCCCGCCCTCTTCATTCTTTACAAGCTTGTAGCACATATAATCCTTGGCGGTAAGTGCAGCTCCCGCCGTTATGATGGGTACGCACATCACAAGTGTGATAAGATTCAGGATCATAACGTCACTGATCTTATTAAGTACTGCCATAAACTTTGAATCCGGATTTAAAAACTTCACGATAAACCTCTCTAAAAAATCAATTCCATTGTTGTGACACGTATCCCGGAAATATTCTTCTCCGGTTCCAGCGCCATAAATCCTATTTTCCTGTAAAAATCCACTGCATAAGGTGCGGCTCTGACGATCATGCAGTTCTCATGGCATATATCCCTCAGGTACCTGCAGAGTCTGTCCACCAGCTCGGTGCCAATGCCGTTTCTGTGCAATTCCCTCCGGACGAACAGAAGTGACAGCCTGTTTCCGCCGCGGAGCGAGGCAACGCCGACGATGCTTCCTTCATACCTTGCGATCATCATGGGATAATTACCCTTGAGGAAAGCATCATGCAGATCATCATCGGTGATGAACTCGAAAAAGTGACCCGTTCCTTCCTCTCCGTAATCGGCAGCCTCAAATTCCATGAAGGTCGTCCAGACCAGTGATATGGCCTCCGTCCAATCCTCAGGCTTTGCCCATTCATAGCTTATTCGGGATTTCAGGAAAGCCTTGCCGTTATCCATTCAAGGATGTCCTCTTTGACGGTTTCTTTATCATCCTCATTAAGTATCTCGTGCCTGTCACCCTGATACAGCTTTACGGTGATATCCTTAACTCCGGCATTCCGATAGCTGTCTGCCGCTGTCTTTACGCCCTCTCCGTATGCCCCCACCGGATCGTCGCTTCCGGCTACGAACAGAAGCGGAAGATCCTTGGGAACAGCGGCAACGTTATCCACGTTCTGCATTCTCTTCATCAGTTCGAAAAGTGCAAGATACCCGTTTGCCGTAAAACCGAACCCGCACATGGGGTCGGCAATATAGTCGTCCACATTCTTTTCGTTGACGCTGAGCCAGTCATATCCTGTCCTGGGATTCGGTATCCTCTTAAAGTATCCGCCGAAACTCATCTTAGCCACCATGGCAGGCTTGCACTTAGAACCCTTAAAGAGAGCCGTCATCTTCGTAAGAGCGCTTCCGGCATTAAGGACCGATACAGGCATGCTGCCGGTTCCCATTATGACCGCCATCTTTATGCCGGTACCGTAACGGTAGATGTAATTCCTTGCGATGAACGATCCCATGCTGTGGCCCATTATGATCACGGGAAGACCGGGATACTTCTCCTGGGTGATCTTCTTGAGCCTGTGAACATCCCGCACTATCACGGTCGCGGGATCCTGCTCGCAAAAGTAACCCTTTGTTCCGCCCTCACCCACGGTGCCGCCATGACCGAGATGGTCCTCTCCGGTTACGATGAACCCTCTCTCAGTCATAAAACCGGCGAAATCCTCATACCTTTCGACATATTCTTCCATGCCGTGTATGACCTGGATGATCCCCTTAAGGCTTACTCCCTCATCGGGCATCCACCTTACTCCGTGTATGCTCGTCTCGCCGTCTCTTGAATCGAAATAAAATTCTTCTTTTTTCATAGGAGTATCCTCCCCGGTATCAACCTATCTCTGCTCCGGCAGGCATATCCCTGTCCACCGAAAGAAGCGACAGCTTTCCTTCCGCATCCTCTGCGCAAAGGAGCATTCCCTCGCTGGTAAGACCCGCTATCTGTCTGGGAGCGAGATTGGTGAGAACTACGACCTTCTTTCCAACCATCTCCTCAGCGGAATATCCGGACTTTATGCCTGAAAGTATCTGTCTTGTCTTACTTCCGATCTTAACCTGTGAGCAGAGGAGCTTCTTGGACTTGGGGACCTCTTCACATGAGATTATCTCGCCAACCTGAAGCTGGAGCTTCGCAAAATCATCATATGTGATCTCAGCCTTGGGCTCAAGGTCTATGGCGTCCCCGGATCCCGATTCGGAAGCTTTTCCGGTCCCGTCATTTAGGCTCTCTGCGTCAGCACTGCCCGGAGTAAGGCCGTTTTCTCTCTCGTACTCAGCCCTCTGTGCGGCACGGATCTCCTCGACCTTCTTCATGATATCTTCGATATTAAGTCTTGCAAAGAGAGTCTCCGGCTCCTCCGTTACCTTTTTGCCGGACTCATACAGTCCGAACTTATCGAGATCTTCATAATCCCTTAACTGTTCTTCACCCAGCTGCTTAAGGATCACATCCGCAGTCTCAGGCAGGAAGGGTTTAAGAAGGTTGGCACCAATCACTATGGACTCGGTAAGGTTATACATAACCTCGGAAAGCCTGTCCTTACCGGCTTCGTCCTTGGCAAGAGTCCAGGGCTCGGTCTCATCGATGTACTTATTGGATCTCTTGAATATCGCGAACACCTCATCAATGGCATCCGCCACTCTGAGATCATCCATCTTGGCTGAGACCTTATCCCTTGCTGCGGTAACTACCGCCTTAAGGTCCTCATCCACTTCGGCGGATGCTCCTGTCTTTGTAACAACTCCGCCAAAATACTTATTGGTCATGGATATGGTTCTCTTTACGAGATTTCCAAGGATGTTGGCAAGATCCGAATTGTATCTTTCGGTCATGAGCTCCCATGTAATGGTTCCGTCGTTTTCATACGGCATCTCGTGGAGCACATAGTAGCGGACCGCATCAACGCCATAGAGCGATATAAGATCGTCCGCATAGATGACATTTCCCCTGGACTTGCTCATCTTCTCACCGCCCTGCAGGAGCCAGGGATGACCGAATATCTTCTTCGGAAGGGGCTGCTCAAGGGACATAAGGAATATGGGCCAGTAGATCGTATGGAAGCGGATTATGTCCTTTCCTATGAGATGAAGATCTGCGGGCCAGAACTTTTTATACATCTCGGAGCAGTTGCCGTCAGCATCGTAACCGATACCGGTGATATAGTTGCTGAGTGCATCAAGCCATACATATACGACATGCTTCTCATCAAAGGTCACAGGGATTCCCCAGGTAAAGGAGGTTCTCGATACGCACAGATCCTGAAGACCGGGCTTGAGGAAATTGTTCACCATCTCGTTCTTGCGGGATACGGGCTGGATGAATTCCGGATGCTCATCATAATATTTCATGAGCCTGTCGGCATACCTGCTCATTTTAAAGAAATAAGCTTCCTCCCTGGCGGGCTGTACATCCCTTCCGCAGTCTGGGCACTTTCCGTTAACGAGCTGGCTCTCGGTCCAGAAGGATTCACAGGGAGTGCAGTACATGCCCTCATAGGCTCCCTTGTAGATATCTCCCTTGTCATACATCTTCTTGAATATCTTCTGGATCTGAACTTCATGATCCGCATCAGTCGTACGTATGAACTTGTCATAGGAAACATTCAGGCTGTCACAGATTCCCCTGATGATGCCTGCGATGCGGTCCACGAACTCCTTGGGTGAGATTCCCTCGGCCTCCGCCTTCTCTTCCACTTTCTTGCCGTGCTCATCGGTTCCTGTCTGGAAGAAGACTTCATATCCCTGCTGTCTCTTATGTCTTGCGATCGCATCGCCCATCACTATCTCGTATGAATTGCCGATATGGGGCTTTCCCGAGGTATAGGCTATAGCGGTTGTTATATAGTATGGTCCCTTGTTCTGCATTCAGATCACCTTCTTTACGAAATAAAAATATAATAAGTTAATCTACCACAAATGCCATTATTCGTCCATTAAGCTGTTGTACTCGTCACAGATGGCTTCGAATATGATCTCAGAGCCGTTGCCGCTGTCCGGATGATATACCTTGCAGAGATCACGGTAACGCTTCTTTATGGCTTCGGGAGTTCTGCAGCCTTCAAAGAAGCCTCCGGGAAGGGCTGCGGGAGATCTTCTTTCCTCCACATATTCATCCTCGTAACCGTCATCATATCCGTCATCGTATTCATCTTCCCTGCCGTAGTCCCCGATGCGGTCTCTGTCGTCATAGGAGATCCCTTCATTCCTTCCCCTGTAATATCCGCTCTCATACCCGCGTTCATAGCCCTCTTCATACCCGTGGACATTGTCATAGATATCATCGATCCTGTCCCGAAGGCTTCTGGACTCCTCGATGACCTCCCTTTTAAGATGCATATATCTCAGGAATCTCAGGGCATCGCATATGGGACCGCCGAATATCATGAACAGCTCGATCATCAGAAACTGGGTGTCCGTAAACTTTCCCCTGATGCTGTAGACTGCAAAGGCCGCGGCTGCCGCCACGATAAGCCCCACAATGTAACTGTGAAAAAGTCTTACAAAAAAGTGGATATATGAAATGATGCCATACAGGATGATCAGCATCTTGGCGGTATATACGAGATCTCCCTTCATGCATTCAAGGGTGGTATCGAAATCCGTCTCCCAGAAAAAAAGCCCCGTGATGACTATGGTAAGTATTATCTTGGCGGGTATGGCAGTAAGCTTGTTCCTGAGCTCAGCCACCTTTACAGCCTTTAATCCGTCCATCATTCCTCCGATTTACCGTTCATTACGGCAGACGCTCCGAATCCAAGGATAAGTGATATCTGTGAAAGATTCATTACCGTCTGAAAACTGAATAGGTTATTAACGATATAAGCAACTATGCAAAGAGAGACTCCGAGTATGAATCCTCTGTCCCCGGCATGCTCATCTGCAGATTCAGCCGCAGAGTCACCCCCTTCGGATGCATTCTCATCTCCGGTCCTGCGCTCAGCGGAGCTGCCTGCTTTATTTCCTCTGCAGGCTATCACTCTTACAGCCTTGACCAGCACACTGAAAAGCATTCCGTAGAAGCACGCAGCTCCGAAGATCCCAAGGTTTACCAGCATCGTAACAGGCTCGCAATGGGCATTTGTAAGTCTTGCGCCGCTGAAGTACTTCTTACATTCAGCAGCAAGTGCCGGGTATCTTCCGCTTGTCAGAAGCGAGTAGAAAGTATCCGGCCCTGTTCCGAATATCTTCTCCGAAACAGTCATTCCCTTAAAAAGCCTTGCACCCACACTTATTGTCATACCCCTGCTGCTTCCCCAGTCCTGACCAAAGAACAGGACACCGTATCCAAAGAGCCGTCCGCCTGCTGCGGTATTTATTATGAGGAGGATAAAGTAGATGATAAGTGACACAGCTGTCACAATACCAAGTGCTTTTCCGACAGGAAGCAGTGCTCTGCCACTGCCCTTCTTTATCCTTATGCGAATGGATATCATCCACAACACAGACAGAAGCACTGTACAGACAGAAAAAGGGATCCCCGCAAACAACCTGCTGACCGCATCATTGGCCCTGATGTGATCTGTGATGACCGCCACAATCGAACACACTGACAGTCCCAATGCGAATATAACGAATATCTCCGAAACTCTCAGCAGCTTTTTAAGATCCCTGCCTGATATGATCAGCAGCAGTAAAAACACCGCAAAAAGTGCAACGAACCCGCTGGCAGAGCCCTGTGCCACATACATGTATGCGCCGACGGCAATAAATACAGTCAGGAACACCGTATTGATACGGTCCCTGATCTGCTTTCCCTCACCTCTTGAATAATAAAGTGCAACCCCGAGGAAAAATACCGTCACAATGTATCCGCAATACCAGTTGGCATTTCCAACGGTTGAAACCTTCCTATCGGTCCAGCCCCTGAGAGAAAACACATTGCCGAATATGTCCATTATCAGACCGGTGATGTTGACCGCAAAGGATGCCAGCATCGCCACGATAACGAAAAATGTGTGCTTTAACTTAAACAGAGGGATCAGCAGGATGGTCACCCCGACAGCCATGTACTGCTGCATGCCGCAATACCATCCCTCTTCCCCCGAGATAGCTATGTCCTTATGGCCGGACAGGAAAAACGATATGGCTGCAGCCAGGAGAAAAAGCATCGTCCAGATGTATACCGACACGCTTGTTTCTGACGAGTCCACCGAGATGATATATCCGCTTTCAAGAAGGGACGCCTTCTCTTCTTCGCTGTCATAGTATGCGATCACACCGAGTATAAAGGAAAAAAATATGAACAGAGGCGTTGCGATCAGAAGCTTTCCGCAGAACTCATAGTTCATCATCCAGAATCTGGATTTATCACTACCCAGAGATTCATACCCTCTTATAAACAGAGGAAGAACACCTGCTGTAAGGACCATGTATATGGAAAGGATGACCACCGAATAGACAAGTGCAAAATATCTGACCTTGCCCGGAAGCCCCCTGTAATTAACAGGATCGTATCTGATCCCTGATATATTGTTAAAAAATGATCTGTTCATATGGTTTAAACGCCGGATTTTCCGGCCTGCATTCAAATTGTACTATTTTCCTGCTCACAGGATCCGTGAACATAAGTCTGTCCGCACAAAGTGCAGGAAACTGTATCCCGTGCTCACGGGAATATCCAAGACTTTCTCCGGAGCCGTACTTCATATCCCCGAGCAAGGGAAATCCAAGATGGGACATCTGGGCCCTTATCTGGTGAAAACGCCCTGTTTTGATATCTATTCTCAGCAGGGAAGTTCCGTCCTTACTGCCAAGCACTTCATATGACAGCTCAGCCTTTTTGAACTCCTCTCCCTCTCCGATCTCGCACACGCCGTCGGATGTCTTGCGCATATAGCACACATCCGTACCGCCGTTAAGAACTGTACCGTATACAACGGCAATGTATGATTTCTTAAGTCTTCCTGCCTGAAGATCCGTACCAAGGAGCGCAGCAGTCTTACTGTCCCCTGCAAATACAAGCAGTCCTTCAACCGGCTGATCCAGTCTGTGGATCACGCCAAGATAACCGCCCTTCAGATGATTCTTCAGCTGGCTGCACACATCCTCTCTGGATGCATGTGCAGTCTGTACCGGCAGTCCCGCAGGCTTATATATCACGATGACTTTTTCATTTTCTGATATGATCTTCGTCTTAAGACTCATCCGGGTATCCTCAGTCCCTTGGGGTAGTGGTTCTTAACCCTGCCTCCGGATGCTTTCCCCCATCCGAGGGAAAATCCATCCAGACTCACAAGGCACCATCCGTTTCCTTCCCCTTCAAGGGTCATTCCTTTTACAAAGCTTTCAGCTTCATCTTCGCTGACCTTCTTAACAAGCATTGCATCCTGTTCATTAAGTGTCAGTGCAAGCGCGTGGGCAGGTTCGAACCTGTCCTTTTTAAATGTTCCTATATGCAGACCGCACCTGAGCACCTTTAATCCGGAAAGCGAAGGTGTATCATCCGGCATCAGATACAGATTGTCTCCGTTTACCCGGAATCTGTCAGAAGAATTCAGTATCCATGATGCCGCATCTTTGCTGAGAGCATCTTTCAGGAACATCTCAAGAGGCTTTATGTCCTTTATCTTCGATGAAGGTTCAAACCCTCCTGCAGGCAGTGCTCCCGCTCCCTCTCCGCACTTTTCAAGAAGAGCCGCAAACTGCCCCTCTCCGGCAAAATACATTGGCCACATCCTTATACATTCATTAAGTCCGCAGAGTCCGTCACGGGTGCCTTCAGCCTTACTCTTAAAAAACGACATATCTGTCAGTTTCATATCCGGATATTCCGATATAAAACTCTTCACCATATCCTCATCTTCCGGGCTTTCAAATGTGCAGGTGGAATATACCATCACTCCGCCGGGCCTCAGCATCCTGTATGCGCTCTGCAGTATACCGGCCTGCCTCTGTGTGCATATATCCACACCTTCATCACTCCACTGGGCTATGGCTTCTTCATCCTTTCTGAACATCCCCTCCCCGGAGCACGGTGCATCCACAATGATGGCATCGAAGTATCCGGTGAATCTTTCCGCAAGCTTTTCAGGAGTCTCATTAAGGACTATGGCATTTACTATACCCATCCTCTCGATATTACGGGACAGTATCTCCGCTCTGGACCTGTTTATCTCATTGGAAAAAAGGATTCCCCTGCCCGCCATTGCAGCAGCGATCTGTGTGGACTTTCCTCCCGGCGCTGCACACAGATCAAGGATCCTTAAGCCGTCCCGGCCGCTTTCTCCGTGAAGGCTGGCAAAACCGGTACGGCACTCACTCTCTGCATCTTCTGCGCCGCATCCGAAAAGTCTTTCGCAGAGTATCGCTCCCGGGACCATCGCCCCCGGGTCCTGGATATAATATGCCCCCGCATCGTGGTAGGGTCTTCTTCCCGGGAAGGTATCAGGATCAAAATAGTATCCTGTATCTTCGTAAGTGATCTTCCTGAGAGCAAATAAGTCTTCAAGCTTCCTTCTGCCCTCTTCACTTCCCTTTAATGGATTGACTCTGAGACCCTGCACAGGATCTCCGGACAGGGATGCTTCAAGGAGACGGTATTCCTCATCTCCCAAAAGTTCTGTCATTCTGTTTTTAAATCCTTCAGGAAGCAGCAAGTTTCACCTGACCTTTATATAATCTGTAACAGTCCGCGCAGATGGTAAAGCCGTTACATTATCTTCTCTTTACAGGCAGATTCTCCGCAGGTTCTTATCAATCTGCAGGTTTTGTCATGAGTTCTCTGCAAAGCTCATACATTCTCACATCCGAGCGTGTATTTATCATATCGGAGGATGAATCATATTCCGGATCCGATACGGATATCCCGCCGCATATGTCAGCTCCGATGATACGTCTTCCCCTGACAGCTTCAGTGACGATCCTGGACAGTTCCTCCAGTGACAGTTCACCCTGGTCCCAGTTAGTAATGCACTCCGATCTGTCCAGTATATCCTTATCTATTGATACATAAACGGGAATATCGCTTTGCACCGCCGGATCCTGCCTGCTGTCATCCGGTGCATTTCTGTAATATCTGTACCCGCAGGCTTCACCTCCAGGATATCTGATGACTTCTCGGCACCCGCCCGGGATTGGTTCCGGCGGTCCCACGATCAGTACCGAGTTTACATGCTCATCCTTCTCCAGTATCTCCTTTACCCATGACCCGCAGCTGAGTATCCCTCCAAAGGCTGTATCCTGCATATCGGTATGGTGATCGAAGAGTATAAGATCATATCTTTCACTGATGAAGGAGGTAATGATCCTTGTCATGTAGTGATAGTTACCGGTATCGATAAAGTGGATACCGCACTGCAGATCTTCATATGCGGACAGTCTGCTGCGGATTTCTTCAAAGGCTTCATCCGAGCAGTACATATTTCTTCCGGATATATCCTTCATGGAAATCCTGACAATGGTGTCATTATTGCCGGAGTCTCCGAGTTCCTTATCAAAATCCTCCGGATATGTATCATTCATGTCAATGATATATGTGACATTTTTCATATCTTTCTCCGAAGTTTCCTCCGTCATACATGATACCCGGCCATGATCGAGTACAGCTTCCATACACTGCACAGGAAGAATATGGTGCCTGCCAGGATCCTTCCTCCCTGCTTCACCTTAGGTATCTGTCTTGCCATTGGCACAAGGAGCACATACCCGGATATGAACATAAGTATCTCAAAAAAGCGGGTAAATACCACGGCCAGGAACATGAACACCATGGAGACGCAGGCACATATCTCCGCCGAATCAGATTCTTTCTCTGATGTATCAGGCAGATGATAGAGTGCATAGATGATCACGGCAGTCATCATCCATGCAGGCAGATAAGACAACAGGGAGTATATAGCTTCGCTTCTTGCGATAGCCTCGCCCCCTGCAAAGGGTGTCAGCAGCCTGTCCGGACGCACAAGGAAGAGCAGTGACGTCCCTGCCATGAAGAAAAGTCCTGTTCCCCTGTGATCAGTTTTATACAATATTGACGGGATGATCGCTGCAAGGACCATGAGCAGGCAGATCCATGCATCCACCGCCAGTTCCCAGCCCTCTCTGGATAATCCCTCCAGCTGCAGATACAGAAGATAACCGGTACCTGTTGCGGTATTGGTGTCATGCACCGTCAGGACCGCCAGGATAAAAACCAGCACAGCCTCTGCAGTAACGATCCATATTCCCTTTTTCTCACCGGATAAAATATTTGTCATAAAGCAATAACCGTATACATAACCATCATGGAAGAGATCAGCAGCATGCATGCAAGGGGTGCGGATCCGGGAAGCACTCTCCTGGCTGACAGTCTGCTTATAAGCGCTGCAGCACAGACCTCGATGAGTATGCAGGTTCCGAAGGCCGCACGGTCAGGATAATGGGGAGACAGTACCATAGCCCCGTATGAAAGAAGCGCACCCATGAGGGTAACTATCATCTCCCTGCCAAGCTTTTCCTTAAAATATGTCCTGTACAGGATATATGAAACCGCAAAGACCAGTAATGCCGGGAACAGATAGGAGCCTGCACCCTTGAGCATCTGGAGCATCCTTGCGGTAAATGTCAGTGACAGATCTCCGACACTGTCATCCTTACGGATAAAGTTACCGGGAGCAATGATGCAGATAACAGATCCCGCAAAAGAGGATATGCAGCCCGCCGTCATCCAGAATCTTTTACGTCCAATGGCCTTCTTTTCCCTGATGCATATGACCGTTATGAAGAATGCGATGGCACATGCCGCAGGGCCCATATTTTCTGTACTCCAGCCTGTGATCAGTCCAAGGGGAATGATAAAGAGCCATGTAAAGGGAAGGTCCTTCCTATCCTCATCAAGTGCTCTGAGATAGCATATGTAAAACAGCAGGATCCACACCGATGAATAAACATAATTGGCGCATCCCGCCTGCCACAGCATGCTCATCCTGAAATTGGGACAGCACAGGATAAGTGTTCCGAAGAGCAATCCGTAAAGAGATATTCTGTCCGGACTCTTATCCTTTCCCGCAACGATCCCCGTAAGGATATACATTTCGAAAACAAGAAGAAGTGTCGCAATGACATTGATGATGTCAGCACACATTTCACCTGACATTAGGGAAAGCTGCAGCAGTCCGTGGGTGATGCTCCTGCCGCCCCAGTTCCGGTAATGCCATATCTGTGAAGCGATGATATCCCCGGGGCCCTTAAGAGACTCGCCGGTTACAAGGTTGGTGGAATACCATTCATCATCCATCATGAAGGGAGTCCTGCCGTTTGCGACAAAAAGCATTATCACCCCTGCGATCACAAGAACCGTACTCAGTATCACAGCAGCCTTATCAAGCCATGCCCCTTTATCCGCGATAGTATTACCGGTATTATTTTTTTTACTGTTTTGAGCTTCCCTGTCCGTTCCCATCATCCATAACCTTATCCGGATCATATCAACTAACTTTTTATTATATATCATTATCACAAAAAAGCCCATTGTAACGGTATGATAAAAAACTGCCGCGCCTGAGATCTCAAGTGCGGCAGTTTCATTAACACTTCTCCGGGATATACAGTCAGCATCTTACAGGCAGCGCTTTGCAGGCACCTCCTGTAACACCGGTTAAATTGCGTCAATATCCGTATGAATCATACAGTTCATATTCCTCATAGTATTCTATCCAGTCCTCCAGTTCCGGGTTATTTCTCTCCGCCCAGGTATACCAGTCTATAACTCCCAGTTTGACCAGTTCTTCAAGGACCCTCATGGTCCTTACATCATCCTCGACCGGATATACGGATAATGTTGTTATAGAATAATCATCATTTTTATAATTTGATTCATTATAGAACACTCTGTATTTCAGCTGCAGGATTATATCCCCCTGAGGTTCATCCAGATACTCTACAGAGTAATTATCCTCAAAGTCCGAATAATACGCCTCCATGATCATTGGGATATACTCTTCAGGGATCCTGAAGTTCTCTCCCTGGTAACCGCCTACGTTAACACTAATGGACTCAGGATAACCGAGAACTCCGCTCTCCAGCTTGTAATACTCATCTCTGAATCCGTCTGTCATGATTAGCTCATTTATGATACCGGGATCGGCTACCTGATACGCCCTGCAGAAATCGAGGCCCACCTTCCTGTCTGCCACTATAGTCAGATATTCTGAATACGGACTTTCCTCCTGCCCGTGGTTTTCATATCTCCATGTCTTGACGGTTTCCTTTTCAACCGGATCGTATATATACTGAGCTCCCGGAGAGTAATACTTTTTATCGGCGCATATGATGCGGTAAGCAAGATCCGGCCCCACCTCCAGATACCTTGAATTCTGTCTGAGCTCACTTCCTCCCCATCTGTACATAATATATCCTTCCCGACCGGGAACCGGCATATAATCGATAGATGATGTATTTCTGTTACTCTCGTTGTAGAGTACCGATGCGCCATTCAGATTGCTCTGTGGAACGATATGGTTATCAAATCCCGTAAGATCGAAGATGAATACGATAAGGATAAGTGCCATGGCTGCCGTTACAGCAGTCATCTGCTTCCAATGGGAAAAGAAAGCCTTGAATGACCTTCCGTGTATGCTGTCGATAAGTCCGTATGCAAGTACGGTAAAGAATACGGCAAAGAATAATATCCAGCCTGTGCCGCCATATCCTGATCCGATCATTGCTCTTACGATAAACACCATCAGATGTCCGGCGTATATGGAATTGATCGTTCTGATAAGGAATCTGTATAGCTTGTTGGACACACCGCCTTCCGCTTCCTCGCTCTTTCTCCTGACATAGATGATAAGGGCAAGTATCAGGTTCATGGCAGCTATGACAATGGTCATCGCAAGATTAAAGATGAATACTCCCGAAGAGAAGACTTCCGGGAAGTCCGGTCCGCAGGCAACAAGATATGCACATATACAGCCGGATACAGGCGATGACAGCCACATTACATACTCAAAGCCAATGGCAGGCTGCAGGAAATTATCGTAAAAAAGCTCACACAGGAAATACAGGATCCCATATCCCAGGATCAGATCAAATCCGATAAAAGCGATGTTTACCAGAGCGTTAAATATTGTTCCGGAAAGGACAACTCCCAGTATGACCAGATTGTAGCAGGTTATGAAGCTGAGAGCGCTTCCGGCGACTATCTGCAATCCTATCAGGGCGATATCACCGCCTATCCCCCAGCCGGATGCTTTGATCATACACATTGCGATGGATAAAACGATCGATATCATGAATGGAACAAACCACATCAGAAGACCATTCAGATAAATAACCGTGAACTGCTTCCCTCTTTTTACGGGAAGGGAATTAACCATGTCAGTCATACGTCTGTTGAACAGATGTCTGTACCCGCCAAGTCCGGTTATCAGGGCTGCGCATACCGCTATGATTATCTGCATTAAGGGAAGATATCCGATCAGTATACTGCGGAAGAATTTCACTGTATGCCCTGAGGACTGTACGATCGCATCGTACTCAACACTCGAAATATAATCACTCGAACTCTTCATGGTTGTCAGCCAGAAAAGAACTATGACAGGACCTGCCAGAAACTGAACGATCGAGGATATCACAAGCATCCATCTTCTGTGCTTTAAGTCCTCCTTCATAAGACTAAGCATTGAGATCCCGTTCTTTTTCTCAGTTTTCTCATTTATGAATTCATTTATAGCCATGGCATTTTCCGTGATCTTGTCTTTATTTTGTGATTCCGGCGAAGTCATATCCCAGCACCTCCGTTTCACTTATAAATATCTCTTCAAGAGTAAGAGGAAGAACCTCATAGAAAACAGGAAGCTGTGATGTGATGATGGTCTCAAGCTCCGTCCTCTGTCCCCTGATAGTCAGAGTTATCAGGGATCCTCTGTGCTCTTCAGCGATCACATTACAGTTCTTCTTAACAGTTTCAAGGGATGCCTCATCCTTGAACACTGCCTGAACCTTGAATATTCCGAGCTTCATGTCCCCGAGATCCTTGGAAAGGATAACTCCTCCCTTATGAAGGAGACCCACATATTCGCATATATCCTCAAGCTCCCTGAGGTTATGGGATGCTATGACGGGAGTGATCCCCACCTCTTCCATATCGTGGATGAACAGCCTCTTCACCGCCTGTCTTACAACCGGGTCCAGTCCGTCAAAGGTCTCATCACACAGGATATACTTACATCCCGATGCTGCTCCAAGCATGATGGACAGCTGCTTTTTCATACCCTTTGAAAAAGTCTGTATCCTTCTCCTTGGGTCAAGCGATACTGCCTCCATCAGATGAAAGAACCTGTCCATGGAGAAAGTCTTCGGATACATGGTCCTGTAATATGAAGCCATCTCAAGGGGAGTGGATCCGGGAAAATAATACTGATCATCCGATATGAAGAATATCTTCTCCTTAACCGAAGGATTCTCCCATACAGGTTCTCCGTCTATCAGGATCTCTCCGTTATCAGGTCTGCACACTCCGCAGATGCACCTGAGCAGCGTGCTCTTTCCGGCGCCGTTTGTTCCCACAAGCCCGAACACCTGTCCCTGCGGCATTTCAAAGGATACGTTGTTCAGGGCTTTTATATCGTCGTAGCTCTTACTTACTCCCTTTATCTCTATCATCTCTTAATCCCTCTCATAAACTTCCCGCACACATTTCAGGGCTTCTTCTTTCCCAACGCCTGCTGCCCTGACCCGGAGCGCAGTCTCCTTCAGCTCTCCGAGAACCTCCCCGTAAAGACTGTCCTTCCAGTTCGATTCATCGCTGACATAGTTTCCCCTGCCTGTTATGGTGGTGATGTATCCCTTTTCCTCAAGTGCCGCATATGCCCTCTGGACGGTATTGGGATTTACCGACAGATCGATGGCAAGATTCCTGACGCTGGGAAGTCTTTCTCCCGGCGCAAGACCGCCCTGGGCTATGAGATTCATTATCTTCTCGGCAACCTGCTCATTTAATGGGCGCTTGTCCCGAAAATCCAGTACTATCATAAAGCCTCCGTTCGCCATTAGTGTATTAAGACATTTAATACACTTATGACAATAAAATAACACGGCCCTAAGGCCGTGTCAATAAGCCCGTGTCAATAAGGGCTCTTCACAAGCCGGTCAAAGGATGAGCTCAGCTCTTGAAACGGTACCCCACACCCCAGATGGTCTCGATGTACTTGGAATCACCGCTGACATCGCCGAGCTTTTCACGTATCTTCTTAATGTGTACCGTTACGGTGGCGATATCACCCATGGACTCCATTCCCCAGATGGTCCTGAACAGGTCGTCCTTGGTATAGACCTTGTTGGGATTCTCTGCAAGAAATGTAAGCAGATCGAATTCCTTGGTGGTGAAGATCTTCTCTTCTCCGTCTATAAAAACTCTCCGGGCACTCTTATCGATCCTTATGCCGCGGACTTCGATGGTACTGTTCTCCTGCTTCCTGGTGCCGGCACCCACAAGGCGCTGATACTGGGCAAGATGAGCCTTGACTCTCGCCACCAGCTCACCGGGAGAAAAGGGCTTGGTCATATAATCGTCAGCTCCAAGGCCCAGTCCCCTTATCTTATCGATGTCATCCTTTTTGGCAGATACCATGATTATGGGGATGTTCTTCTCTGCCCTGACCTTCCTGCATATATCGAATCCGTCAACTCCGGGAAGCATGACATCAAGTATGATCAGGTTGTAATCATTGTTCAGGGCAGCCTCAAGTCCGGTATCTCCCCTGTCGCAGATCTCCACCTCAAGATCGTTCATCTCCAGATAATCTTTTTCAAGGTCGGCTATCTCTTTTTCATCTTCGATTATGAGAATCTTAGACATGATCTTCCTCCTTGTATTTCTTTATCGCAAAATGCATGCAGGTACCTTCGCCCTCACGAGATGTGACCCAGATATATCCGCCGTGATCACCTATGATCTTCTTTACTATCGAAAGTCCTATCCCGCTTCCGCCCTGTGATGTGGTACGTGCGGCGTCAGCCCTGTAGAACCTCTCGAACACTCTGGGTATATCGGCTGCAGCGATCCCCTTTCCATTATCCTCTATCTCGACAATAATGTCATCTTCATTCTCAGAAACTCTTATGGATATGGTCTTATACTCTTTATCCATATACTTGACGCTGTTTCCGATTATATTGTTGATGACCTTGCGGAGCTGCTCCGGATCTGCCATTATCAGGGTATCGGCGGGGATGCTGTTCTTATAGTTGAAGACGATCCCCCTGGTCTCCATATCAAGCCCCACCTCTTCGAAGCAGTCCTTGAAATAATCCGATACGTTAAGCTTCAGGAAATTGTAGGGTATGCTGTCATTCTCGACTCTTGAATACAGCGTAAGCTCGTTGATGAGCTTGTCCATATCAACAGCTTTATTATATATGGTCTTCAGATATTTTTCCTGCTTTTCGGGAGTTGATGCCACGCCGTCAAGGATTCCCTCGACGTAGCCCTTGATCGAAGTGATGGGAGTCTTAAGATCGTGGCTTATATTGGATACGAGTTCCCTGTTCTTTCTTTCCTGCTCAGCGCTCTTTACCTCATTCTCACGAAGTCTCTTTCTCATGTCTTCGTAATTCCTGAGAAGGTCTCCCACCTCTCCGGACACGCCCTTCATCTCTATGACATGCTCGAAGTTGCCCTCACTTACCTGGGTAAGTCCCTTTGAAAGCTCGGTCATGGGATCCAGCAGCCCCTTCTTGTTCCACACAGTAACAAGGAATGCGGTGATCAGCATTATCAGGATCATTGCGATGAGCAGATCCATCTTAAGCTTTCTGCTGATGCCCGTGTTGACACGCACCACTATAAAGACAGAGCCCTTGACTCCGTCCTGGAATGTGAAGTCCAGCTGCCTTACATATTCTTCCAGATCCTCATAGTAGAGACTGGAATTATATCCGGGTTCCAGATATCCGTAGGGAGGAAGTCTGTCCCAGATTGCCTCAGCCATATGCCCGTTTCCGGCATAATACAGCGCATCGCCCTTTCTTACAACAATGGTGCTTGAGAGCTTGGAGAGTTCGTCGCAGATACTGTCCAGATAATCACTGTCCTCCATCATGGCGGGTGAAGAGTGAACCTTTCTGTCCAGCTCGTTATAGACCTTATCGGTCCTCTCGACGATCTCCTCGATATTGATACCTATATCCGTGATACCCTGAGAGCCCGAATACGAATCCGCAGCCCTGTTGCTCATGGACATTCTTACCACCAGAAAAATGAGCGCTATAAGGAAGAGTGGTATCAGAGCCACCGCCACAAACGTTATTACCATTCGCGTCTGTATCTTCAAGGTTCATCCTCTCCCTGTGAAGAAGTCTCTGCCTGCTGTGCCTTCTGCTCCGCAACCAGGGAATATACATACGGGAAATACGGATTGTTGATGACACTTCTGTTAAAAGAGATCTTGTTGGAAACTATAGCATTAAGACGTCTTATATATGCCTCTCCGACCTCCTCATAACCCGGATTGGGAGTAAACACACCGGTTGCCGCCCTGTAATATCCGACCTCGGTCTTCCAGTTGTATCCGCTGTCAAAATACAGTCCCTCGGCATCTGAAAGCACATCCCTTCCGATATACAGTCTGGAATCCCACTCGCATCCGAAGAGATTGAGAAGTGTGGGAAGGATATCAAGAGGTGATGTGGGCTTGTCGATTATGATGGGATCCATATCCTCAAGTACTCCGCACCAGATGATCGCGGTATTTCTGTCACGGTCCATCTGTGTCTCCACCTTGTAACCGTAGAGTTCATCAAGAAGAGGAAGATTCCCAAGATATCCTCCATTTGTCAGACCGTAGGGGAAATGATCCGGCGCAAGTGCGATAACGGTATCGTCGGCAAGATCGTTCTCTTCCAGATACTGAAGAGTATACTCAAGAGCCTTTTCAAGCTCCAGCTGACATGCGATATATGCCTTGACTTCATCACTGTATGTGAGACCCTTTTCCTCACACCACGCATCTATCAGGTCCTTGTTGCGGACGGACATGGCATTGGAATGGAAATTGTATCCGCTGTGTCCGCTTACTGTCATGTAGTAGATGTTGAAAGGCTGATGATCGCTATACAGCGGAAGTGTAGCTTCCATCATCTCACAGTCGCTTTCAGGCCAGTGTCTTGTGATCAGCTTCTCCATACCGTTTCCGTATCCCATGAAGCCCTCGCTGTAGCCGAGAAGATTGTGGGTGATGTTTCTGCTGTAATACAGATCGTCATTATTATGAAAGGCCATTCCGTAATAGCCGTCTTCCGCACTGAGCATGGCTCCCATATTGGTGTATGATCCCTGTGCGGTCATGGTGAGCATGGACTCGCCTCCGCGCATGGGCATCAGACCGAATATAAGCTCGAACTCACCGCCTGTGGTTCCGGCAGTTGCCTGCTCATAATAATCCGTAAAGTTGATGCCTTTTGTAGTAAGTCTGTAAAGAGCTGGAGTAAGCTCCGGGTCTATGATGCTTGATGAGAACGCTTCCGCGCAAAATACGATCAGATTCTTTCCGGCAAAAAGCCCGGTGTATTCATTCTTGGAGGAAGGTGTAAGGGATGCCACATATGTGTTCAGATTCCGGTATGCACCACCGGCCTCTGCAAGTGCGGCAAAATCGATATCATATGCATTGACACCGTATACAACCGGCTCCGGAACATTCTCTTCACTGCTTCCGGTATCAGGCTCTGTACCCGGCACATCAGGGGCACCCACAGGAACAGGTACGGGAATGGGATCGGCATAAGGTATATCCACGATCACGAATTCATCTTCCTGTACGGAAGTCTTTCCTATATTCCTTACATCCCTTGCAAGAGTACTGGCAAGACCGTATGAAGCAACGGAACTCTGAAAACTGAACCTGTCTCCGAAGGCATCGTCACCTACTTTTCCGACGGATATCATGATAAGGATCAGTGAAAAAGCAAGGAGCGATGACCCTATGGTGATAAGTCCCGCAACATACCTTCTTCCCCGGTTGGAAAGAATACTTCCGGAGGGTTCCTCCATGGTCACATTTTCCGTCTCTTCCTCTTCCGAAGCAGCAAGGTCGATCATCTCGATCTCCTCGTCCTTCTTACGGACAGAGTAGTTCTTTTCGATCATCCTTGTTCTCTTTATCCCGGATACTATCTTTCTTCCGAATATTCCGTAGAGTACAAGAGGCATGATGAACAGCAGTATATGAGAGATACCGTCATAACAGAATATGAGTTCCCTTATATCCGCTCCGAATCCTCCCAGGGCATCCGTTGCGGCATTCAGTATCGTGTTGATATCGTAATAATTAAAGAACTCTCTTTCAATGAAAAACTCTATGAGAAATCCTATGGTTGTCAAAAGCAACGTAAGCACTGCTACAATGTGCGCAGGCACGGGCGGGAGCATATACACAAGGAATGCAACGATGCTTCCCGTCATGAAGGAGAAGATCAAAAAGTAAAATACCGAAAAATCAATGACCTTCGCCGATACCGAATACTTGAAAACAAGTTCCATGTAGAAGAATGAAAAACCAAAGAACAGCACCGCATAAAGTGCCGACAGCGCATATGGAACCTTCTTATTTAATGACTTTTCTTTACTGCTCATATCTATCTTTCTAAAACGCAAAAACTCTCCGGCCTTTGAAAAGACCGGAGCTTATTTCATACTTTATGGCATCAGCCGTGGAGTCCTCTTGACTGACGGTCCATATCCTCGACCACTATATCATAGATCTCACCGAGGGTCCTGCAGTACTCAAGTATCTTCCAGGGCTCGTTTGTATGGAAATGGATCTTTACAAGTTCCTCATCTCCTGCGGCAACAAGACTGTCACCTACAAAATTCTCTGTAATATAATCCCTGATCACATCCTCATCGAGATCTTCATTCTCGCTCTCGATAAGAAGCTGGGTATCATAACGAAATTCAATTGTCTGTTCCATTATTTAATCTCCTTAAAATTTCCCGTTCCTGTCCGCTTATACTGCAGAACTCCGGTCATTCAGATGAGTCCGAGCATGTCCGCAACAAGCTTGGCACAATGCGCGGCTGCAGCTTTTTCAAATGTAGGATAATCCTCCTCCGCAGAGCCGTCCGCCTTATCGGATATCGCTCTTATGATAACAAAGGGGATACCGTTCAGGTATGCACCGTGCGCTATTGAAGCACCTTCCATTTCCGCACAGTCAGCTTCAAACTCGCTTATGATCCGTTCCTTGACCTCGGAACTGGATATGAACTGATCTCCGCTTGCGACTCTTCCGACTCTGTAGTTGAGCTCCGGCTGGTTATCGCTGATAGCCTTTTCTGCGGCCTCGATAAGATGCGGGTCTGCAGGGAATTCCCTTACGCCCAGCTGCGGCACTTCACCCTTCCTATAGGAAAAAACAGTAACATCCACGTCATGATGTACCGCATCCTTGGATATCAGGATATCTCCTATGTTCAGGTCATTGTTGAGAGAACCTGCGACGCCGGTATTGATCACATGGGTTACATGATGATCGTCACACAGTATCTGTACGCAGAGAGCGGCATTAACCTTGCCTATACCGCAGCGCACAACCACCACATCGACTCCGCCGATCTTTCCCTCGCAGAATTCCATTCCTGCTTTTTTGCTGATCCTGCATCCGGAAAGCTGTCCTTTGAGGCTGCTGACCTCCAGCTCCATTGCTCCGATTATTCCGACCTTTACCATGAATCCTCCTGGTATTACTTATGAATCAAAGAACTGACGGCCATCGTCCGTTACAAATCTTTCAGATCTGGGATACTCAAAGATCCGGTCATTATCCGCATTTTCTGCAAGATAATCAGCGAATCTCCTTGCATACCACTTTGCCATTCCAAGGTTGTGAAGCAGATAATTGCCGCAATTCTCAGGTGATGTGCCGGGAACCTCTTCAGCATCCTCAACGGACCTAAAGGCTCTGAGCAGAAGATCATGGATTTCCCTGGGCTCCCTGTTTCCCTTAAGTATCAGATAAAACCCTGTAAGGCATCCCATGGGTCCCCAGTAGATAACCTGATCCTTCCAGTCGGGATCATTTCTCAGGTATGTGGCAACGATGTGCTCAAGCGAATGCATGGCCATAACATCAACAGCAGGCTCTACATTAGGCCTTGTAACCCTCACATCATAGGTTGTGACCTTCTGATCCCCGAGGATATCAACTCTGCTTGTGAAGATCCCGGGAACGATCTTGGTGTGGTCAACGGAAAAGCTTGGAATAAGATCCATATCCGTTTCTCCTTTCAATATAAATGTTGGTATATGGTGCAAAAAACTGTTGTTAATTCTACCACATCCATAGGTTTATTGTAACGTCCTAATTTACTCCTCTGAAAGCGGAATCTTCAGCTCGTCGAAAACCCCGGTAACCCACTCATATGTAGCCCTTATGGAATTATCGTCCACAAGCTTATATTTTCTGTCATCGGTATTGATGGTCTCGATATATGACTTCAGCGCATCGGCATCAGCTATTTCCTTATCCTCCACATATACCTTGTCTTCACGTATGGTCACTGTGATGGTATCGGGAAGATCGGCAGGATCCGTCTCCATTCCTCTTACGGAATCTCCGGAACCTGAAGCATCGCTTTCCGTGCTGTCTGAACGCTCGGATGAATCTGCAGCCTGTCCGAATCCGAGACCCGTTCCGAATCCCAGTCCGAACCTGTCACCGAACAAAAGCAGAAGGGCAACTCCAAGGATAACCAGCAGTACCAATATTCTGAGAAATTTTTTCATCAGCTTTCCTCCCCTGTTTTGAAAAATACTTCTTTATATTTTGTCTGGAGCTCATCAAAGGCTCCGACCACAGCGTTGTATTCTTTGGTATATATCGATGCCTTATCACAATAGAAGATTATGTATACGGGCTGTCCGCCATTCTCTGCGATGATCTCATCAACCAGGCTCCTTATGCGGACTTTCGTATTCTCCGTACTGTTTAATCCGAGCTTTATGTCTGCCGCCTCCTGTTCATCGATCCCGCGGTATATCATCAGATAATGCTCACCGCCTCTGACGATATTTCTTACGGTAAGGATCACGGAATCGGATTCGTGAAGCTCATAAGCCGCAAGCCTGTCCTCACTCGCCTCCAGCGATTCCCTCAATGCATCGTTCTCGCTCTGCAGCGCTGCGACCTCTTCGCTGTGGCTGCTCTCCATTGCATCCCTGCTCTGTGCACCTGTCATCATCACGATGAAAAGTATGGAAAACAGCACATCAAGGAGCGGTGTGAGATTGACCTCTGTGAGATTTTTCCTTCGCCTTCTTCTCATATGCTCTGTGATCTTCTACGGGTCTGCTCATGCAAAAGGATCGTAATCATCATCCGGTTTCGGAAGTAATGAACCTACATCCCCTTCGGGATCTGCTTCAGTCTGCGCAGATTCAGTACCCGGGATCGACGGTTTTGTATCACCATGCTCAGCATTTGCTGATTCCGAAGCTGTCTTTGCGGAATTACCCGGTTTAGCATCTTCGGGTTTTGAACTTCCCTGCCCGATCATGGCAGATCTGGTGGCGTCATCACTGTCAGCCTTGTAGGAATCGACGAAGATATCCATTCCGTCATCAATGAAGTTAAGAAGGGTTGCGGTGATGCCTATATCTGCAAGCTTATAGATCACCGCGAACAGAATTCCGTTTATGGTGGTGGAAAGCGCAAGCCCTACGCCTTTGTACAGATCCTCTCCGTTGTTCATGGCGATATATAGACCCACAACGGTTCCCAGGATACCAAGCAAAGTAAAAAGCTGGATGATAAGGGAAAAGACGGAATAATATACGCTGCCCTTCTGATAATCCCTCTGGAATCTCTCAAAATCATCCCAGCTTCTGGATTCCGTGATCTCGACAGTCTTCCGGACTTCACGCTTACCCTTTGTCTTGCTGAGATTAACCTTCCTGATATTATCCCTGTTAAGATCGGATATCCTCTTCCTGAAACCCTTTAATGTCCACACGGATACGCACAGAAGCACAAATTCAACCATGGCTAATATGTATATAGCCGGATTGATCAGTGCATCCAGTATTTTGCAGAGAACAGTCATATCTTCCTCCGTTCCATCAAACCATACTTATCTTAAATATCAGCCTTACCCTCTGTATCATTTTCAGGTACAGTGCTCTCCTGCTCAGCACTTTCTGTTTCAGCGTTCTGCACTGCTGCACCATCCTGTACAGTGCTCTCCTGCTCTGCGCCTTCTGCCTCAGCATTCTGTACTGCGGCACCATCCTGTACAGCATCTTCTGCCTCAGCGTTCTGCGTTGCAGCATCTTCCTGTACGGTACTTTCTGCAACGGCATTCTGTATCACAGTGTCTGCGGCAGCGTCGGAGTGGGCGGCGGGCTTGTCGCTGATGCGTTCTTTCATCTTCACTTCGTAATCGCTTCCGGGCATGGGCTTTTCAAAGTAGAAGCCCTGTATCATGTCGCATTCCTCATCAGCGAGGAAATCAACATATTCCCTGGCTTCAACGCCCTCTGCAACTGTGCGCATACCGAGTCTGCGTGCGAGTCTTATGGTCTCCGATACAACCTTCTTGCCGCGGTCGTCCGCATTCTCTCCGCGGAAGAATTCCGCATCCAGCTTAAGCACATCAAGAGGCATATCCTTCAGGGAATTAAGAGAGGAATAACCCGATCCGAAATCATCCATGGAAACGGTGAAGCCATACTCTTTGAGCCTGTTGATAGTATGGACCAGTGCATTTTTATCATCGAAGAAAGCACTCTCGGTAAGCTCTATCTCTATGAGATGTCTCGGTGCACCCTCTCCGTCAACCACATCCCTGATCTGCTCGGCAAGGTCAGGCTCTATGAAGTGGGCTCTTGATACATTGACCGAAACAGGCACACAGGTAAATCCCTGATCAAGCCACCTCTTCTGGTCCGCCGCAACATGCTTCAGCATATAATGATCTATCTCAGTAATAAAACCGTTCTGTTCGAATATGGGGATAAACTTTCCGGGAGAAACAAAACTGCCGGGTTCAGCAAATTCAGGATTGGATGACCTCCACCTTATGAGAGCTTCCGCTCCCATGAGCAGTCCGGAACTCGGAGCATATTTAGGCTGATAGAATACAACAAAATCCTCGTTCTCAAGGGCCTGTCTGCAGTTCTCCTCAACAAGATCCTGCCATTTTCTTTCCTGAATAAGCTTAACGTCGAAGAAGGCAATATCGGAGCTTTCCTTACTGTCGATGGTCTTTCTTGCCGTAGCAGCATTATTGCATTCCTGCTCCAGATCCACCCATTTGCGTTTTGCCACGCTTCCACTCGGCTTTTTGAAGGGAGGGATCATCGATACTCCCAGATGGTATCTGAATGCATGAGCCGTTTCCACCTTCTCAAGCTCCGAGATAAGTGTGCGGAGCCTTCCCATCAGCTGATCCTGATCCTTAACCCTGAGGAGCAGATGGAACTCCCCGCCCGATGCATGGGCGTACAGCTCTCTCCATTTGATCTGCTTTTTGACGCATGCGCTTATCCTTCGGAGTATATCCTCTCCATCCGTAACGGAATGACACATACAAAATGAGCTGTACCTGACTACGTGAAGATCGACGACTGCAAAATCCTGTCTGGCAGCCCAGCCCTTCCGGAGATTTTTCTCTCCGTAATAGGTAAAATATGTCTGATTATGCCCGCCGGTAGCAAGGTCTCCGAACATGACCTTCTTTACTCTTCTGCGATTCCTTATATTTCCCGCCATATTGGTAAGAAGCAGGAAGAATATAACCACAAGGAGTACCGCAACGGCCAACAGCGCCGAAATGGTGATGGCAAGGTCTCCGAGCATCATCGAAACATATCCTTTTCCGATGAACTTCTCAGTACCCCCGCCCACGTCGAATCCGATCCATAGAGGAAGCCGGATCTGAATACCGGTTGAAAAGGTGAACGCAAAGCCTCCGAAGAAGCTGAAGTGTTCATTAATGGCGTCTTCATTGATGATCAGAACGTCACCGTCATAATCATCGCCGTCCCGTCCGATAAGTGAGATCAGCCCCATCCAGTTAAGCCTGATCTCGCCATTATCACCGACCCATATATAGGTATTGCCATTGTCGGGATATATCTCAACCTCTCCCTCAACATTGGCAATGTGGGTAAAGCCTCCCTTTTTGAAGCAGGTATTGTTCTTATCTCCGTGGATCAGCCTTCCCTCATTATCCCTTATGATATATTCCGATCCTTCCGCATCAAGGATATCCCATACAGTGTCACCGTATTCACTCTGAAGGCTGAGATCGTATATCCTCGCCATATATGAAACAGACTCATATTCCGATGCGATCTTGGTCTGCAGCATATACGATCCTACCGTAAAGACGGTGTAGGCAAGAAGAACTGCCGCTATGACACTGAACACCAGGAACACTATCAGTGAGAACCAGCCATGTCCCCTGATCAGTTTATTTATCTTTTTTTCCTTATCACTTTTCTTCATTAGAGCCTTCTTTCAATACCGTCTGCAGCGTATCCTCATCCACTTAAAGACCGCGGGATGACATCGCTTATATTATAGTATATTCAGAAAAAACTGTCTCACTTATCCTTCAGGCGGAAATAATGTCCCTCCGTGATATGCTTGCTGTCATTACAAAGTTCTAAGCAAGGCAGTGTTCCGGGACCCGCTTTTCTGTCCATCCTGATAATGGTAATACCTGTGAACTCAAAATGAAGCAGTGCGCAGGCATAAGAAAACGGAATATTTATGATATGACCTATTGCGGCACTGGAAGAACCTCCGTGGGAAAAAAGAGCAACCGTCCTATGATCATCCTCAGCGAATCTGTGATCGTAATATTCTCCGTTTCTATAATACCCGAATCCCTCAAGCCACTTGTCTATGCCTTTTTCAACGGTATCAATACATTCAAGCACCCTGTTATTGCTAAAGTCAGGATACTTACACCAATCGGGAGAATTGAGAGGCACGCCCTTCCTTGCCATATCATCAACTATATTCCAGGGATGTCCGTCTGAGAAAATAGGATTCCCATCCGCGCTCCCCCAGGTAACCTCCCTCATACACTCCACTGTTTTGATGGGAAGCCCAAGTTCCTCCGACGCAGCCTGCGCAGTCTGTCTGGCCCTTCCCATGGGTGAAGCCCATATCTCGCTTATCCCCTCACTCTTAAGTCTCTTTGCTGCAAGAAGTGCCTGAACCTTTCCCGTTTCCGTAAGACAGTCGTGCTCATAATCCGGTTCTCCGTGTCTTACAAATATGATCCTCAATTTCTTTTCCTCGTAATTTTCTAATATTTTTCCTATTTATGATCCCATCGCCGATACTCTCAGCTACATGTTTTCGGGATGTGCAGACAAGCATTAGGTCCGGCATTCAGAGTCCTGCATTCATGCGGATATGATCCCAGTCACTGCACCGCACATATCTCTCCGGAAGCTCACACGTCTTATTCCACGGCCTGTCATACACCATCACCCTCAAGTCCGGCAGATGATCAAAGAATCTGAAAGCCGCAGGAGAATCCTCAACGGCAATGTCAAACTTCATTTTATAATAATCTGCCAGTTCAAGATTGTAATCGCTCTTTTTATAAAATGAATCTCTTCCGTATTTATCCAGACAGTACATTGGAACCCTGTCAAAGCCGTGCTCATCCAGCCATCTCCTTGAGGGTTCATATGAACTGTACGGCCGTCCGGTTATAATGAACACCTCGTGTCCGCGGTCCATCCATTCACCTATCACCTCAGACGCGCCCGGGGTCTCTTCGTAGGAAAGAAGGACTTCCGGAAGATGCCCCTCCTTCATCAGCTCCCTGTATTCTTCATCAGTAAGCCTGAAGGTTTCCTGGAGATTGAAGAAGTGCACCTTCTCATATGGAACATTCTTACCGAAAAGTCTGGCTGCGATACCTGTAAAAGCTCTCGCCGTCTCACACAGACAATCATCATAATCTACATATATCTTCATGCAGATTCCCCGCCAAAATACATATTTACGATATCACTGATATCATGCTGCAACACGCCGCCTATATTTTATCAAAAACCGAGGCATTAAGATATAAAAAGGACTTCCCATGATGGCTATACATTTTTACAGGTAACCGTGAATTCCGCATACAGCTCATAATCGGTCTGATTGTCATCATCTACATAATCCGTAACAGTCTTGCGGATACAATAACGGCCTTCGGGAAGCTCCCCGTACACGTCCGTCCATTCCACATCCAGCCGGGTCGAGCTTGCTTTCAGAACCAAAATATTATCGCCCCATTCGAATCCACCAATTCTTTCAACTGTCTTCCAGTTTCCGTTTTCATCAATTACATCCAGCTCAAATTCCTCACCTGTCTGAAGTCTCCCCTTAGGATATGCAGTCCGTATAGGGGAAATCTCGAAATACAGAGAACATCCGGTAGCAGTGGCACCATAAACCTCCAGCTTCAGCCCCAGGGTTTCCGGAGAATTCAGGCCGGCAAGCCACTCGTCATATGCACCTCCATATCTGGGAAGCTTATCCGGAATCATAGATTTAAGTAAAGGAACAAATTTATCAAACTGACTTTGCGGTATCTCCCACCAGGTCACGACCGGATTCCCGGGATTATCGCTATTGTCAGGATATGGCTCGACTGTAACATAGCCGAATGCCGGTTCATCACTTAAAAATACCACCGAAAGACCGCTTTCGGAATTAAGCTGAATCCGCCAGAGCCCAATCGGAGCGGTACTTCCTTCCAACTCTGCAGGCTGGACGGGATGATAATAGTTATCTTCCCTTAAGACATCCTCCGAAAGCCGTAACGAATTCAGGTAATCTACGATCTCCGCGATCTTTTTCTCATCAGTGTATGAAAATAGAGAAATATTGTAACCGGAGATCTTTATCTCTGTAATACCATCAGGGATAATGCCATTTGTACGGCGGCGGAAAAAGCACAGAAGCAAAATGAAGGCAACGCAAACAAGCATTACCGTCACCGTGATCATAATGATATGTTTTTTCAGCAGTTTTTTACGCATCCCCTGAACAGTCTCTTTTCAAACTTGTATCTGCTCATGATCTCTTCGTTCAGATATTCGATGTCAAAATCCCGGAATATGTACCGTGCATCATCTTCATCAAAGAATCGTTTAATAGTTCCCGACTCCGTTTCGAACACATGCTTCTCGATCTCCGTCCCCTTGCCTGCACCGTGGTTCACATCATGCAGGGAATTAACGCGGAAGATCAGATGGCCATCGGAAGTAAGGATCCTGCGGATCTCTTTAAGTATATTCTCAGTATCCTTTTCAGTAAAATAATGCAGGCACAGATCCGCGATCACCACATCAAAGGATCCGTCTTCAAAAGGGATACCATCCAGCATGTCAAAACAGTATGCCTCGCCAATTTCTGGAAAATTCTTCCTTATGTTTTCTATCGCAATCTCCGACAGATCACATGGGATTACTCTTTTCCCTTTAGAGATAAGATACAGGGTATCATTTCCGCCGCCACATCCGAGGTCAAGTATGGGCTTATCCGTATTCATGATAATGTCATCAAATCTCTCAAGCCAGTCATCCGTCTTTATGACACTCCTGTCGTAGGACTGACTCCTGTGACTGTCCTCCCAGTATTTCTTTGATGCGGCTCTGTGATCCGTGCTCATGCTCCCTCCTCTTGCCATAACAGTTATTCCTGCTCTTTTCCAGTTCCGATCATATTCACTTATAACAGTATATCAGTAAATCAGAAAAAAAACTTCCCATACCGTTCTGATATGGGAAGTATATTACAAACATTTCCGTGCAGTCGTTCATGATCCTCTAAAGCCATCAAGCCATTTTTTTCTGAATTCAGTTTGTTCATCTGTATGGAACCAGTGCTCTCCACCGGGCATTACCGTCAGACCGGCGCCTGTCGCTTTTGCGAAAGCTTCTATTGTTTCTAATGATTGGAAATGATCTTTCTCGCCGTACAGAATAAAAGTGGGTACATTCCACACTATCGGATGGTCTCTCACCCAGGTAAGATAATCCCATGACAGGATCTCGCTTTCGGAGATCCGGATCGTGCCTTTTTCCATCAACTCCTCATCGGATACATCCTCACGCTTCATCATATCCCGGATCAATCGCTCCATGTTTACGATAGGAGAAACAAAGAACGCTTTTTGGATCATCTCGCCGGCACCTGAGATCATTAAAAAATAGGCTCCGAGACTGGATGCCAAAACAGTAATGGATGAATACTTTTCAGACAGTCCGGTAAAATAATCCTTATACTCCGGTACTGCCTCCCACGGATCCTCCGATCTGTAATCAAATCCATACATATCATATTCAGAAAAAAAGATCTGAAATAATCGGCAGCATCTGCCGTGCCACCTTTTCCATGTATATAAACTACAGCTTTATCTGACATTGCCATGTTAAATCCTCTTTATTTGCATTTTTCCTTTAGGAAGTCTCTGATTTCTCCGATATCAGAACTTTCGCGCTAAATACAATACTAAAAAGTTCCCTAATCTTCAAGACGATAACAAAATAACCGTAACTACTTGACAAAGCAAAGTAGTGATGGTAAAAAGATTATCAGACTACTAAGCAATGCAAAGTAGCTACCCTGTATAAAGGAATAACACAATGGACAACTCACAACTACTGAAGGGCATACTTGAGGGCTGCGTCCTTGCGATAATCGCGGAAGGCGAGACCTATGGCTACGAGATAATAGGTGCGCTTGAAAAGGCAGGCTTTGAAGATATCGGAGAGGGGACGCTTTATCCTGTTCTCACGCGCCTTGACAAAAACAGGCTGATACGCTGCCGAAGAGCCAAATCTCCTCTCGGGCCTGTCAGGAAATACTACAGTATAACCGCCGAGGGAAAGAAGGCACTTGACGATTTCAAGGACCGCTACAGCAGGATATCCGCAAGTGCAATATCTGTGTTATTCGGTACGAAAAAGAGCTTACCTGTAAAGAAGTGAAGGGAGAATAACCATGGAATTTGAACTTATGAAGGAGCAGCTGAATGGCGAATACAGAAAAGTATTTGAAGCTGCATGGATATACGGAATAATGAAGAACGTGTCAAATGAGATGCTGATCGACAGGCTGACCGAACTATACGACATACTGTTGACGGCACAGACCGAGGGAAGGGATGTCCGCCGCATTGCCGGCAGCAGCACCGAGCGATTTTGTAAGGATCTTTACGGAGATTACACTCCCTTCGACAGACTTAAATTTATTCCCCGTATGATATACACCTATGCATGGTGCATCTTCGTTATTGAGCTGCTGACGTTCACAGCAGATACCGGCAACGGCAGAACCAACATCCTTCCCTGTCTTTTCGGTATAGGGATCGGCGTGGTCTTTGAACTTGTCTGCCGCCTTGTTATAGCAAAGGTGATGTTCAAAAGTAAAAAGATAAGCCCGGCTGCCTGGAACAACATGGCACTGCTTATTTTTGTGGCTATTCTCATGGGAATGCTTTTCTCACAGCATTATATAAGCGCAGAACTGAACGTCCCTACTCTGCCGCTGATCATCGGAAGCGGTGTGTATATAGCGATATTCTTTACCGCAAGAAGCATATACAGATATAAAAACTTCGGGACTATTCGGAATGTGCACAAACAGATGCTGAAGGACAACTACTACAAGGAGCTCAGCAGCACCCAGCTTGAAACCGCAGTTCTCAAAGGCTGGGGAAAGCGCTATGAAAAGATGTCTGCAAAAGGAAAAATCACTGCGGAAGGATTTGTTGAAAGGCTCCAAAAGGATGAGCGTATAAACGATATTGCCAACAGAGGCTTTGATATTTTCGTTGCGGTGCTTTATATCTTCACAATCATAGAGAGAATGACCGACCCCGAACAGGGAGCATTCGATCTGGTTTGCTATGCTCTGGTGATGGGATTCTTCCTCTTCCTGACATGGCGCTTTTTCGCCGATGTCTTCAGGAAAGGTTCCGGCGTCCGAAAAAAGCTGATACAGGAATGCCTGCAGACCGGTGTGACTATGCCTGAATATATTAACAGCCGCTTACAATAAAGTTATTTTATTTTTATCCTATCTTCATCATTTCGATATTATCAATGATGCTTCTCGTCATCTTCTTGTTTGTTGCATAGAGTCCTTCATACCGATCTTTGTCAGCAAAGTAAGCAGTTGAGATAAACTGATTAGCAAGGATGATGTAAGGCACCGCCTGCTTCTCCTCTTCTGTGAGCTTTACGACGGAATCGTATCCTGCGATCATCTCTTTCAAGACACTTATCCATTTCATGAATTTGTCGCTGTTTCCGTCTTCAAAAGTCTCAGACAGTATTGCAGTAGCGGCATAACAGGGATCGAAGATCCTGACGTTTCTCTCACTCAATTCGAAATCGATGAATCCCCATTTATCTTCAGCAACAATGATGTTGCTCGGATTCGGATCTCTGTGGATCACCTGTCTCGGGATCGACTTGTAGAGGCGCTCAAATCCTTCAAAAAACGTCTTTGTGAAGTCATCGTCTAACCCTAATTCCGATGAGACCTTGGGCAATGCCCACGACTTTACTGCATCGCAGGTATCAACTTCGTCTGTCGCCGTATCTACCGTAGAGAGTGCTTTATCAAGCCAGCCGATGATCTCGCCGATGAATCTCGCCTTTTTCTCATAATCATCCAGATACAACTTGCCCGCCATTACTCTTTCTCCGTCGATCTTTCGGCTGAGAGTAAAGTAGAGTTCACCTTCCTGTACGTATTCTCTTCCGTCCTTAGTCGGAATGACCGTTGGTGCAGATAATCCTACGTTGTTAAGAGCTCCGGCTATCTCGATTGCTTTCTTCGTATTGCCGAGATTTGCTGTATACTTGATCACATAATCATCACCGACAAACTTAGATGTATCGCTTATCTCTCCTGTTTCCGGGAATACGATATCAGAGACTTTTTGATCTTGAAGGTCCCAGTTAGAGAGAATTTCCGTGATCAACTTATGATTTATCATAATGTGTTCCTCCTGTAAGATATTGATCTTGTAAGGCTTTTTGGCCTTGAACTTACGAAGGTACTCAGATGGTGTATATCCGGTCTCCCGAACAAAGGATCTGTAGAATCCCGAATACGTATCAAAACCGTATTCGAAGGCCACATCATTTTTCTTGCGTCCTGTCCCTATCTCGTAGATCGCGTTAAGAAGTTTTCTTCTCAGGATATACTGCATTACAGGAAAACCCACGGCATCCTGGAAGATCCTGTAGAAATGGAACAGCGAATATCCCGCTTCCTGTGCAAGCATCTCTGCATCTATCTCGTCTTTGAGATTCGCTTCGATCTTATCCAATGTTTTCTGAATACAATCCTTATACACTTTGGTACCTCATTTCTCAATTTCTTGCAGCTGCAACAATGTTATGATAACGCATGTGCCGCTCGAAAACATTTCCTGTTTTGCTATGTTTAGATCTAAAGACAGCGCGTGACAGTTAGCCCTCTTCCTAATACGCTATATATCGAGAAATAACGAGATTACGACATTATGTTAAACCAAACAAAGGGGGCCAAATAAAAACGGCCGGAAAACCCGGTCGTTAGTAGATTATATTCTAGTCTCTTTTCCTGCTGATTATCAAATCCATTATGCATAATAGTGCAGATATATCCAGGGCGGCAGCTTCCGGTCAGCTTTTGCATCTGTCGAACCTTTGCTGCCTCTGAAAACAACAGTAAACATTTCACTGCTATTAGCTGCAATTTCAAACACTTGCGATTCATCCTCGTCGTTTACAACTGTAAGACTGCCATCGGACAGCAATTGACCAATATCTTCCGCTGCTGCTCTTGCATCTATCGTAAACCTAACGCTTTCTGACGATTCATTCGTTATCCTCAAATTGCAAGTGATATATACATCATCATCTACGATCTCGAAGCCGCTGAGATAAGAGTTGTCACGGTCAAGGTATACATCGCCTAGAGCAATCTCATATCCGCCATCCGTTATATCTACACGTGCAACATTGAAGGTATCAGATTGCGGCCTTGCCCAGCATGAAATAAAAGAACTGTCAGATTCCCACATAACAGTGAAATCTGTAGCATATGAATAACGTGTTTCTTCGATTCTTATACCCGAAGCAGGCTCATTATCCCCTTTTCCCGAGAAGACTCCATCAGCAGGAGATTCAATTACAAGATATGACTCACCGGCAGTAGCGCCTCCGCTCCAGTTCACCTCATCTATCTGATTAACTTCCCGAAGGAGATTGATTAATCTCATTGATCTTTCCCACTGAGTTTGTACACCCGGTAAAAGACACCAACAAAACTAAACTCAACAAAACAGTTACTTTCTTTACCATAGTTTAAATTATAATCCCTATTCCATTTTTCCGTTTTACTGATAATTTTCTATACCAAGATACTTCCATAAATATATTCGTAATATTTCGGGATATCTTACTATTGTCTTATCCGTATAAGCTTCCGATTTATCGTTATTATCCGTGAATCGCATCAGCGAAAATACGAAATCATATTCCCTTCACTTATTGGTTTCATTCCAAAAGATCTGTAAAACTGATTATCCCGCTCGTCTTCTATGTCTGTATTAACCTGAAACATCCTAACATTGATGTATCTATCCCATACGTGTTTTAATAGCGTAGTTCCAATTTTCCTCCGCTGGTAATCTGCTTCAACAATAAGATCCTGCACCAATACAATATGTTCTCCGTCACCGACGCTTCTTACAAAGCCAATCAGCTTATTTTCATCGTACGCACCTAAACAATAAAGAGATTTGTCAAACGCCCTTTTCAGTGCCTCATCATCGTGTAAATACGCACTCCAGCCTTCGCCTTGGTATATTTCCTTGATTCTTTCAAATTCTTCAAGTCCAAATTCTTTATATTCAATCATTATCTTTCCCAACTTCATTTTCGGATTTTTAAATCATATGTTTCTTCAATTTTGATAAAACCTTTGACCACACCATCATCGTATACATACACACTGTCAATATCAGTTTCATACTTCTGCATCAACGACGATACCTGAAGCTCGTCAAAATAGTACTTATCTGCCTTAAATATTGGGTAAAAATACAAACGATAATTAAAAATCTGTATCTCCGCTATACGCGATAAGTCTTTTATAGTTGCTTTCCTTATCATAGAGTAAACTAATATTTCCTTTATACTTTTCATTTATCAAATTGAATATATTCATATCCACTCTCACAAACATTTTCACGAATACTGATCCGTAAAATCAACAGCTTAATATATTCCATCCTTATAAAAGGATTCAAGCTTTATTCTTTATCTGATTACCCTTCCCGTTCCAGTAATACAGTTTATGGTCCAAGCTTGATTACAATTCCGTCTTGCTCCCTCAAATTAAACGCTTCTGATTTCTCCAGAGAACCATTTCTACTTACATCAATTTGAATCATCGAATCATCTTGGGAATCTATATTTTTAACATCTATAGAAATATCATCATGTTCATAACTGTTGGTTTTCAAATAAGAGACCATTACCTTATTCTGTCTTATAATAAATACATATGTATATTCTCCATAAACAGAAAAATGAGAAAAGTGCGTTGAATCTTTATGAATTTGATGATTAGCTGGATCTTCATAATAAACAGCCTCTACTTCATATTCCGACTCAATATTAACTGAAGTACGAAAAAAACAAGAACAAACTATGATAATAAATGCAAATATAATAGCAATAGCAATTATTATTTTTACTATCCTTTTCTTAATCATAAAGCCCCTTATTTCATAAATTTATAATTAAATACGGTGGCGGAGAACGATCTCCGTTATACTGAAAATGTCACATTTATTTAACAGTGACTTCTTCCTGAATAATATACTTATATTTTTCATACTCCTGTTTCCACATCTCCCGAAGACCATCCGTTATATTGTCTGCTTTGCCATTAGAGATAATCTCTGCTTCTCTTTCCTCAGG
>CACWJQ010000011.1 GCA_902761225.1 uncultured Lachnospiraceae bacterium
TCCCCTTATTTTCAACGATAATGAAAACGGCACATATCTTTACACGGAAAGTGCTCAGGAATCCGATATTTACTTCATTGCAGGAAGCATGAACGAGGTAGTGAGGGGATACAGATTCCTCACCGGAAAGGCAGCGCTGCTTCCCAAATGGGCCTTCGGATATGTCCAGTCCAAGGAGCGCTACGAGACGCAGGAGCAGATACTTGATACCGTGAAAAAGTCCAGGGAACTCGGCATCGGAATGGACTGCATCGTGCTCGACTGGATAAGCTGGCCGGACGGAGAGTGGGGTCAGAAATCATACGATCCGGCAAGATTCCCGGCTCCTAAAGAGATGATAGATAAGCTTCATGAAGATCACGTACACTTCATGATCTCACTCTGGCCCACCATGGCAGGTAATACTCCGGATCATAAGGAGTTCGCCGACAGAAACCTTTTCCTTCCCGGATGCTCTGTCTATGATGCCTTCAAAGAGGAAGCGAGGAAGCTGTATTTTGACCAGCTGAAGAGAACCCATTTTTCCTATGGAACCGATGCCTGGTGGTGCGACAGCTCCGAGCCCTTTACTCCTGAATGGAATCACAGGGTAAGACCCGAGGAGAGTGACCTGTACAAGGATTTCTGTGAGGAAGCGGGACTCCGCATGCCTTATGAATACTGCAATTCGTATCCTCTTTTCCATGCAATGGGTATATATGAGAACCAGCGTACAGCCATGGAAGAGTCAGGATGTGACAAGCGTGTCATAAATCTTACCAGAAGCGCATACACCGGACAGCAGAGGTTCGGTACCGTCATGTGGTCGGGAGATACCGATGCAAGCTGGGAGACCTACCGCGACCAGATCGCAATAGGACTTCATTTCAGTGCTTCGGGGCTTCCTTACTGGACCATGGATACAGGTGCATTTTTCGTAAAGCGGGGAGAGTACTGGTACTGGAACGGAAAGTATGACAATACCGTGGAGGATCCCGCATATCAGGAGCTTTATACCAGATGGTATCAGTATGCCGCATTTCTTCCCATGTTCCGCGCTCACGGAACCGATTTTGACAGGGAGATGTGGAACTTTACCGGACAATTCTATGATGCCATGCTTAAGGCCAACAGACTCCGTTACAGCCTGATGCCTTACATATACTCAGAAGCCGGCAAGGTGTGGCTTGAGGACAGATCCCTTATAAGATGGCTTGCTTTTGATTTCACTGAAGACAGACGCACCTGGGACATCACCGACCAGTTTATGTTCGGTGGAAGTATGATGGTGTGCCCTGTGACATCACCAATGTACTACGGTGTATCGCAGCAGGAGGCTGCATCAGCAGGCGTCAGGAAGGTTTACTTCCCCGCAGGCTGCAGCTGGTTTGATTTCTATACAGGTGAAAAATATGAAGGCGGCACCGAATGTGAGGTGAGCGCCGAGCTTGATAAGATCCCTCTGTTTGTAAAGGAAGGAAGCCTCATCCCTGTAAGAAAGCCTGCCCTTTCGACTGAAGAGCAGGCTGATGAGATAGACTGGAAGAAGTACGGTGATGGCAAGGCTTCGTATGAACTGTACGAAGATGACGGTGACGGGTACGGATACGAAACCGGAAAGTACACCCTGACGAAGATAGAGAGATGATACCTTCACTTAATGACAAGCTCTACAGGGCAGTGATCGGATCCCATGATATCCGTGTGTATATCCGCACTGACAAGTCTCTTCTCCAGCTTCTTTGATGCTACGAAGTAGTCAATGCGCCATCCTGCGTTGTTCTCTCTTGAGTGGAACATGTAGGACCACCAGGAGTAGATGTCTTTTCTGTCCGGATAGAAATACCTGAATGTATCGATGTAGCCGCTTTCGAGGACACGCCCGAAGGCGGCTCTTTCTTCGTCCGAAAAGCCTGCATTGTGGTGGTTGGATGAGGGATTCTTAAGATCGATCTCATTGTGTGCCACATTCAGGTCTCCGCAGTAGATGACCGGCTTTTTCTTTTCCAGCTTGAGAATGTAGGCAAGGAATGCTTCCTCCCACTTCATCCTGTAATCCAGGCGGGCAAGCTCCCTCTGCGAATTGGGAACATATACGGTTATAAAGTAGAAGTCTTCGTACTCTGCAGTGATGACACGCCCTTCGTGGTCGTGTTCTTCCACACCTATGCCATAGGTGACATTAAGAGGCTCTGTTTTGGTGAAGAGAGCTGTTCCGGAATAGCCCTTCTTTTCAGCATAATTCCAGTACTGGTGATATCCCGGAAGGTCGAGGCTGAACTGTCCCTCCGAAAGCTTGGTCTCCTGAAGGCAGAAGATGTCTGCATCAAGCTTCGCAAAAGAATCAGCGAATCCCTTTCCCGAGCATGCTCTTAATCCGTTTACATTCCATGATATGAATTTCATATTTTTTTCCTTTGATAAGATTTTATGGAGACATTATACCATCTGAGATCAGGTAAAAATACTCCCTTCAGACAGCAGAGTAAATATTTAACTCCTGACTTTTGAAAAAAGTATTGACATAAACCTATAAAACTGATATGTTTATGACTGCATCGGTTAGCGTAAGCTAACCTACCTCCAAAATAGATCTGATCCACGCATAAACAGCCCTACAAAAGGCCTAAACAGCCTGTACATTTTATAACCCCCTACACTTAAGATGCCGCCTTTACGGGCGGTATCTTATTTTTATTTTGAAAAGAAGAATCTGTACAAAATACCCTGAAAAAGGTATAATTTCTACTCAGATGCGTGATTTTTTAGTAGTTCGGCTAGATCTATGATAAATCATTCACAATCTATTAAGGAGGCTACTACATGATTTATTCAACAGAAGTAAAAGCGATGTGTCCTGTACATCAGGGCGTTCATCACGGCGCTGCTCCCATTCCCGAAGAGGCTAAATGGGTAAAGGCTAAGGAAGTTAAGGACATTTCCGGATACACTCACGGTATCGGCTGGTGTGCTCCCCAGCAGGGATGCTGCAAGCTTTCCCTCAATGTTAAGGACGGAATCATCCAGGAAGCTCTTGTTGAGACCATCGGATGCTCAGGAATGACCCACTCAGCTGCTATGGCATCTGAGATCCTTCCCGGACTTACCGTTCTCGAGGCACTCAATACCGACCTTGTATGTGATGCTATAAATACCGCTATGAGAGAGCTCTTCCTTCAGATCGTTTACGGACGTACCCAGTCCGCATTCTCTGAGGACGGACTTCAGATCGGTGCAGGTCTTGAGGATCTTGGAAAGGGAACCCGTTCAATGGTAGGTACCACCTACGGAACACTTGAGAAGGGACCCAGATATCTCGAGCTTACCGACGGATATATCACTCACCTCGCTCTTGATGAGAACGATGAGATCATCGGATACAAGTACATCAACTTCGGTAAGATGATGGACTTCATCAAGGCCGGCGACGATGCTGTCAAGGCAGTTGAGAAGGCTTCAGGTCAGTATGGCCGTGTTGCTGATGCTGTCAGACTTATTGACCCTCGTAAAGAGTGATAAAGGGAGGATTTTAAAATGGCAAAATTTGAATCATATGAAAGAAGAGAGCCCCAGATCCTTGCTAAACTCGCTGAGTACGGTATCGGGTCTATCGATGAGGCTGAGCAGATCACTAAGGACGCAGGACTTGATGTATATCATCTTATCGAGGGCATTCAGCCCATCTGCTTCGAAAATGCTAAGTGGGCATACACCGTAGGTGCTGCCATCGCTATCAAGAAGGGATGCCGCAAGGCTGCTGACGCTGCAGCTGCTATCGGAGAGGGACTCCAGGCATTCTGTATCCCCGGATCCGTTGCTGATACCCGTAAGGTTGGTCTCGGACACGGAAATCTCGGCAAGATGCTCCTTGAGGAGGAGACCGAGTGCTTCGCATTCCTTGCAGGACACGAGTCATTCGCAGCTGCAGAGGGTGCTATCGGTATCGCAGAGAAGGCTAACAAGGTTCGTCAGAAGCCCCTCCGTGTCATCCTCAATGGTCTCGGAAAGGACGCTGCACAGATCATCTCCCGTATCAACGGATTCACCTTCGTTGAGACCGAGTACGATCCTTACACCAACACTGTTAAGGAAGTAAGCAGAACCTGCTACTCCAAGGATCCTGAGTCACCCAGAGCAAAGGTTAACTGCTACGGCGCTAACGATGTTTGCGAAGGCGTTGCCATCATGTGGAAGGAGAACGTTGATGTCTCCATCACCGGTAACTCAACCAATCCTACCAGATTCCAGCATCCCGTTGCAGGTACCTACAAGAAGGAGAGACTTGAGGCAGGTAAGAAGTACTTCTCAGTTGCATCAGGCGGCGGTACCGGACGTACCCTTCACCCCGATAACATGGCTGCAGGTCCCGCTTCCTACGGTATGACCGATACCATGGGACGTATGCACTCAGATGCTCAGTTTGCTGGATCTTCTTCAGTTCCCGCACACGTTGAGATGATGGGACTTATCGGAGCAGGTAACAACCCCATGGTTGGTATGACCGTTTCTACCGCAGTTTCTATCGAAGAGGCTGCTAAGGCAGGAAAGTTCTGATCCTGACTTTACATACGTAAAATAACGATCCCCCGAAAAGCTTTTGCTTTCGGGGGATTTTTTATCCGAGTATTATCGCTTTTCCGGACAGAAAAAGTCTCTGCTGTACTCGAATGCAACTTGTACACCCCGGAATGCAACTTGTGCAGATCCGGCAACAGGCTTCTTTTTTATCTGCTAAGGTATGTTCATCAAACCAAATAACAAAGGAGTTATGAAAAATGAAAAAGAGATTTGTTAAGGTTTAAAGATTGTTCTCATCGTACTTGCAGCAGTTATTATCATCGGATCCTTCTTTATCGGAAAAGCAGTGGCTGATATGGTCATGCATCAGAATAAGGACAACGATACAAAGAGCAACAGCATAAAGCAGCTTGAAATGTGGGGATACGACCTCGAAGCATTTAATGAGGCATATGCGGGAACAGAGATAAATGTCACTGCAGAGGACGGAAACAGAGTTCCCGGAACATCATTTATCTCCGGAGAAAACAGTGATAAGTGGGTGATCCTGGTACATGGTGCAGGCGGAGACAGAGTATGTACCTATCCTCTTGCACAGGCTTATCTTGAAAGAGGATATAACGTTATCGCCATCGATCAGAGAGGATGCGGTGATAATGAGGATGAAAATGTGACCTTCGGCATAAATGAAAGACTGGATGTAGAGGCGATGGTTGCATATGCAAGGAATGACCTTAAGGCATCCGAAGTCATTGTTCACGGACAGTCCATGGGAGCACAGACTGCAGCCCTTTATGCATCAGCTGTTAAGCCCGGTGAAGTATGTGCTGCAGATGCGGTTATCTGCGATTCCCCCGTACCCGGCATGGAATATATGCTCCGTTCCGTCTTTTCGGACAGTGACAATGAGGAGGATTTCCATAATCCCCTTTCTGATTACCTTATCTTTACCAGCGGCATCGCATCAAAGCTTTTCTACAGGATCGATTACGCTGACGGAGATACTATTGCAGCCGTTAAGACCGACATACTCCCCACCATGGTCATTCTTTCCGAAAATGACAAAGTATGCCTTCCCGATAAGGTTGAGGAAGTGTACAATAGCATAGGCTCTGATGAAAAAGAACTTGTCAGGGTGAACAGTGCACACATTGAGGGAGTGATCGACGATCCCGAGGGATATATGGATTCTGTCATGAACTTTCTCGGAAGATATGGACTTTGATCACGGATATCGGATTCAGGATAATGAAGATCAATTTATTTGAAGACAAGAAGATAACGGAAGAGTACCTGGATATTCATTTCACTGAAATGAGACCAATGATCAGGCAGCTGATAGATACGGTGAAGTCGGAAAGACCGGTGATATCGGGCCGCCCTGCGGATGAGGACTTAGACGACGGAGAAGAGATCATACTCGACCCTGAAGAGATCTACTACTTCGACCATGTGGAGAGGAAGCTCTATGCATATACCGAAAGCGGTGTCTACAGGCTTATGACAACACTGTCATCCGTGGAGGAGCAGCTGTCGAATTACGGATTTGTGAGAGTATCCAAGTCAAATCTTGTGAATATATACAAGATCAAACAGCTTAAGCCGGACATCAACATGAAGGTGTACCTGTCCTTTGATAACGGTGAGAGGATATGCATCAACAGAAGCTACAAGAAGAGCTTTACTGAGTATCTGAACAGAATGAGGAGGATGGCGTGATGAAAGAGTTCATAAAGACATATCTGATCGAACTGTGCTGTTCCTATACCGTCATATCGGTAGTGGGCGCCATTACAAATGTAATATATGGCAGCGAGACCAATAATGCCAACGTTATCCTGATGTTCATTTTCTGTAATATAGGCGTATTCGTACTTTCCATCCACAAGCTCTTCGATAAGCTGAGCCCCCTTGCCATGATAGTCATCCAATACGTTGTGGCATTCGGACTTTGTCTCCTGGTCGTATTTATTTCCAGTCTGATCGACGAGGTATCACCGCGGGGATGGTTTGAGTTTATCCGTTCCTTTACCATCGTCTATGTCATTGCGGCAGGCTTTTACTATTACAGACTGTTCCGTGACGCAAAGGATCAGCAGGAGATGCTCAAAGAGATCCAGGACAAAGCGGCAAGAAATAAGTTCATATGAGCTTTTTAAGCTCGCAGTTTTCAATTCCCTCGCTCCAGAACTTAGAGCGGGGGAGTTTTTTTATCTGTGATATGATGGCTGAGTTCATTGCCCCGTGCCCTACTATGAGGATATCCTTCCCCTTTTCCAGCTGGGGGTATACCTTCTCTTCAAGGAACTTTCCCGTTCGTTCAAACAGGTCATCCATGCTCTCTGCGCCTTCAGGCGGATTGTCATATTTTTCCGGCCTGTTGAAAAAGTCGCTCACAGGGCTTCCGTTATCGTCAAAATATCCCGTGATCCCTTCACATATGCCGAAGTTCATTTCCTTAAGCCTGTCGTCGTAAAATACAGGCACATCCCTGCCGTCAAGAAGTATCCGGGCTGTTTCTTCAGCCCTTTTGAGGGGAGAGCAGTAACAGATGTCAAAATGCACGTCCCTGTATCTTACGGCTGCTTCCTCAGCAAGTTTTATCCCAACCTCACTTAAGGGAATATCCACCTGCCCCTGCAGCTTATGCATTTCATTCCATGGAGTTTTTCCGTGTCTTATTATGTAAAGATTTCCGCTCATTGTTATCCGGGCTCCTATAGAACATGTTCATGATCGATTCTTTATATACGGTTTGGTCTGATGGCCACCAGTCCGGGACCTGACGCTTCGCCACAGTTTGAATCAAAAGAATCCATCCGGGTTTTATGGTATTATAATACATACGTCATACAGATCCGCTCGTAACCTATGTATCATATCATATCGCCGGATCGGAAAGGTGAATAAAATGAGTAAAATAGAATTCGACAAACCGGGCAATTTTCTCTATCCCCTGCCTGCAGTGATGGTAACCTGCGGTGATGCGGAGGGAGAGAACAATATAATAACCATCGCATGGACGGGCACGGTATGTTCGGACCCGCCCATGGTCTATATCTCGGTAAGAAAAGAGAGACATTCCTACAGCATGATAAAGGAAAAGGGAGAGTTCGTTATAAATCTTCCCTCCGAGGAACTGACATATGCTCTCGACAGGGCAGGATGCACCACCGGTGCCAAGGTCGATAAGTTCAGTGACTGTAAGCTGACCAGGGCGAAGAGCTTTAAGGTCTCCGCGCCCTCCATTGCAGAAGCCCCCGTCTGCATCGAGTGCAGGGTCACACAGATCCTCGAGCTGGGGACACACGATATGTTCCTCGCCGAGGTTGTCAGTGTATCCGTTGATGAGAAATACCTGGATGAAAAGGGCGCATTCCATATGGACCGGTGCAACCTTGTGGCCTACGAGCACGGGGCATACCGCAAAATGGCCGAGACCATAGGAACCTTCGGGTATTCCGTAAGGAAGAAATGAACACCGCCTCCTGAAAAGCAATGATTGCAAAATACCCGCAAATGTAAGAAAATAATTAATTGGGTTGATTTTTTTAATTCAGCAGGAATGAATTGTAAGAAAGGTAAAGAAATGACAAACAGAAAACAGGTAGTTTTGGTAGTAATGGACGGAGTCGGCTTCAGCAAGACCGGACTCGGAGATGCGGTCACAACCGCTAACACTCCCGTCCTTAATGAGATGCTTAAGTCCTGCCCCAATACAAGACTTAAGGCACACGGAACAGCAGTAGGTCTTCCTTCCGATGATGACATGGGTAATTCCGAGGTTGGACACAACGCTCTCGGATGCGGACAGATCTATTCCCAGGGTGCAAAGCTTGTTAATGAGTCCATTGAGAGCGGCAAGATGTTCGAGTCTGACTCATGGAAAGAGGCTCTTGCAAATGTTAAGAGCAACAATTCAGTTCTTCATTTCCTCGGACTTCTTTCCGACGGAAACGTACATTCCAACATCTCCCACCTCCTTGTAATGCTCAAGAAGGCTAAGGAGGATGGCGTTAAGGAAGTACGCGTTCACATCCTTCTTGACGGACGTGACGTTCCCGCAACAAGCGCTCTTCAGTATGTAAAGCAGCTTGAGGACTGCCTTGCAGAGCTTTCCGATGACAGCTTCCATGCCATCATCGCTTCCGGCGGCGGAAGAATGAAGGTTACCATGGACAGATACCAGGCTAACTGGGGAATGGTAGAGCTTGGCTGGAACACCCACGTAAAGGGAGAGGGACGCCAGTTCGACAATGCTACCGAGGCTATCGAGGCATACAGAAAAGAGCTCGATGTCATCGACCAGGATCTTCCCGCATTTGTTATCGCCAAGGACGGAAAGGCAGTAGGACCTGTTTCGAAGGAAGACAGCGTCATCCTCTTCAACTTCCGCGGTGACCGTGCTCTCGAGATCTCCATGGCATTCGACTATGAGGACTTTGGTTACTTCAACAGAGGACCCAAGCTTGGCTGCTACTATGCAGGAATGCTTGAGTACGACGGAGACCTTCACATCCCCACCCATTACCTTGTTAATCCCCCCGAGATCAAGAACACTCTCTCAGAGCTTCTTGTTAATGCGGGACTCAGCCAGTACGCGGTTTCCGAGACCCAGAAGTACGGACATGTCACCTATTTCTGGAACGGCAACAGAAGCTCCAAGTTCAGCGAGGAACTGGAGACCTTCAAGGAGATCCCTTCAGACAACGTTTCATTTGATGAGCGTCCCTGGATGAAGTCCGCAGAGATCACCGATGATGTCATCGAGGCTATCAAGTCCGAGAAGTATGACTTCATCAGATGCAACTACCCCAACGGAGACATGGTAGGACATACCGGCAACTTTGACGCAACCGTTACAGGTGTTGAGGCAGTTGACCTTGGCCTTTCAAGACTTATCAAGGTCTGCGACGAGTACAATGTAACTCTTCTTGTTACCGCAGATCACGGTAATGCAGACGAGATGCTTGAGAAGAACAAGAAGGGTGAGATCCAGGTTCGTACCGCACACTCCCTCAATCCCGTTCCTTTCATCATCTATGATAAGAAGAATACCTACACCATCAAGGAGGGCGAGTACGGACTTGCAAATGTTGCAGCTACCGTAGCTTCCATCCTGGGCCTCAAGGCTCCCGAGTGCTGGGAAGCTTCAATGATCTGAAAGGTTTAGTATCTGAATATAAAACCGCGGAAGACTTTTCGTTTTTCCGCGGTTTTTGTTTGAGCGTGTGAACTTTTTTACACATATAAAGATGATATAATATATCATCGGGTGGTGCCTGACGATTCCACATCGCAATAAATATCCTCACAGGAGAATTCAGTGTGAGCAGACTGAGATTGATAACCGGACCTTCAGGGTCCGGAAAAAGCACAAGTGTATATGAGGAGATCATAAAGAGAGCGGGTGAAGAAAGAGACCGTAATTTCTTCTTCATCGTTCCGGACCAGGCTGCAATGAGTACCCAGAAGGCACTGGTTACCATGAGTCCTGCAGGAGGCATCCTGAATATAGATGTCCTTGGCTTTTCGAGACTTTCCCACAGGATACTTGAAGAGACAGGGCAGGAGGATATACCGGTTCTTGATGATACGGGAATGAGCCTTCTTATCCAGAGAGTCGCTTCCTCGATAAAGAACAGGCTTCCCGTCCTTGGGAACAGACTTGATTCTGCCGGTATGATCGCCGAGGTCAAGAGCGCCATATCGGAATTCATGCAGTATGGGATCACTCCGGATAAGATGGAGGATCTTACGGACTGCTGTACCTTAAGGGGAGCCCTTAAGAGCAAGCTCCGTGATATCGGCACGATATACGGAGAGTTCGAGAAGTACATAGAAGGCCGCTATATCACAAGGGAGGAGAAGCTGGATATACTCTGCGAAGCGATACCTTCATCCTCGCTGCTTCCGGACTCCGTGATCGTATTCGACGGATTTACCGGATTTACTCCTGTCCAGATGAGAGTCATCGGAGCTCTTATGGGAAGGTGCTCAGAGATGATAGTTACCCTTGTGTGCTCCGGGGGAGAGGATGTGCGTGTTCCCGTTACGGAGGATGAGCTTTTCTATCTTTCCCATAAAACCGCACTGTCCCTTCTTAAGACTGCTTCCGATGCCGGGATGGAGGTATCCGAACCGGAGGAGCGTACTTATCCTCTGCCCGATCATGATATAGCAGTCCTTGAGAAGAATCTTTTCCGTAAGAAGAGAATGCAGCCTGCAGGCAGTAATACTGGTTCCGTTCACATAATGGAGATGACCGATACCGTCTCGGAGGTTCACCACATCGGAGTCAGGCTCAGGGATATACTGGCAGACGAAGCATACCAGTACAGGGACTTTGCCATCGTGTGCGGAGATATAGGCAGCTATGCTCCGTATTTTGAAAGAGAGTTCAGGAGCCTTGGGATCCCTTATTTCATAGACAATGTGGATGCGCTGTCTCTGGATCCTCTTGCGGAGGCTGTTCAGGCATTTCTTGAGATACAGGCCGAGGATTATTCCCCCTCATCGGTAATAAGATTTCTTAAGTCCGGACTTACTGACATAAGTACCGGAGATATAGACCTTCTGGATAGCTACATAAGGCAGACCGGTGTCAGAGGCTTTAACCCATGGCACAGGGTATTTACCAAGACCGTAAGGTCGAAAAGAGCGGATGCTGAGTACCTCGAGAAGATCAACCGTATCAGACAGGAGATCACAGACCTCTTTACATCCTTCGAGGAGGATGGAAAAAGAGCAAAGAGCAGGGATACCGCAGCAGCCTATATAAGACGTCTGTATGATGTTCTCATGAAGATGAACGCTCCGGAGAAGATGCGTCTTCTGAAGAGAAAGACCGAGGAAGAGGGAGACACTGCAAGGTGCAGGGAGTACGGGACTGTCTGGAAGCTCTTCGTGGAACTCTTTGATAAGATCTGGCTTCTGCTTGGCGAAGAGGAGATCACTCTTAAGAATTTTGCAGAGATCGTCTCTGCGGGAATTGCGGAGATGAGGATACCCGGGCTTCCCGTGAACGTGGACAGGGTCATCATAGGAGATATCGAAAGATCGAGACTCGGAAATGTGAAGGTCCTGTTTTTTGCAGGAGTTAATGACGGCAATATCCCGGCTGACACATCGGGAAAGGGCATCATCTCCGATCTTGACAGGGAATTTCTCTTTGAGCAGGGGATCGAGCTTGCCCCCACTCCAAGACAGAGGATGTACATACAGAGACAGTATCTGTATATGAATATCTGTAAGCCTTCAAGGCAGCTGTATCTGTCATATGTGCGTGTCAAGCCTGACGGAAAGTCCGTAAGGCCTTCCTATCTGATCCCTGTTGTTAAGAAGCTCCTTCCATATACATCAGCGGTGATACGCCCTGAGGAGATGCCTGTCGCATCCCGTGTAAGCACCAGGGAGGACGCGCTTTCCGAGCTTGCGGTGATGATGAGGGACTATGCCGACTCCCGCGGACACAGTGAAGATTCCTCGGATACCTTCTCATTGTATCTGGCTCTTGGAGATGCTGACGGAAACAGGCAGATGCTTACCGAGGCGGTATATAAGAGATATCTTGATAATCCTCTTTCGGCTGATGCGGTTACGGCATTGTATCATTCCGGGCTCAGGGGAAGCGTAAGCTCTCTTGAGACATATGCGGGATGTCCCTACAGATACTTCCTTACATACGGACTGGGAATAGAAAAGGGCGATACCTATGAGATACAGTCCTTCGACAGAGGTAATCTCGCTCACGATATCATCAGGAGATTCTCGGCTAAGCTTGCAGCCGACGGATATACCTGGAAGAATTTTACCGATGAATATGCGGAGAAGATACTTCCGGAGACCGCCATGGAAGCTGCATCCGAATATGCCACATCGCTCTATTACGACAATAGGAGAAATGAGTACAGCATCCTAAGGCTTGCGAGACTGGTGCTCAATTCCGCATGCTTTTTAAGAGACCAGCTTAATGCGGGAAAGTTCGAATTTGCCGATGCCGAGAAGCGCTACTCCATGGACCTTCCTCTTAAGGACGGAAAAAAGCTGCATATGACAGGCATAGTAGACCGTATCGAGGTTGCGGATACAGGCAGCAGGAAGTACGTTCAGATCATGGACTTTAAATCAAGCGGCAAGGATATCGATATAGCAAAGCTCATGGACGGAAGGCAGATACAGCTTCCGCTTTACATGTACAGTGAGAGTAAGGAACTTAAGGCTTTGCCTGCTTCCATGCTGTATTTTCAGATACAGGATCCGATGTATGACCTGGATGATATCGAAGATACTGAGAAGATAAATGCCGAGCTTCGCAAAAGAATGAGACCAAAGGGAGAGATGCTCGGTGAGGAGGAAGCTCTTTCTCTTCTTGATACCTCCCTCAAGGGACTTAATCCCCAGTCTGCCTCAGAATATTTCTATGTCGCTACCAAGAAGGATGGAGGCTTTACTTCTGCCAGCAGGATACTCAGCAGGGAGATAATGGATATGATGCTTGCAGAGGCCGTCAGTGTCGCCGGAACCGAAGCGGAGGAGATCCTGAACGGAAGGATCTCAATCGCACCCTACAATGACACCTGCAAGTACTGCCCGTATAAGGCTGCTTGCGGAATTGACAGGAAGGTTCCCGGTTATAAATTCAGGGAAGAAAATACCATGAGCAGAACCGCTGCCATAGCCGCGCTCTGCGCAAAATACGATAAATCCGAAGATAAAAAGGAAAGCGGTAAAGGAGGTGATGAAGATGGCGTTTGAACCTACTGAAGAACAGGCACAGATAATAAATGCCAGGAACACCAGCCTTCTTGTAAGTGCCGCTGCAGGAAGCGGTAAGACCGCAGTACTTGTAGAGAGGATAGTTTCCCTTGTGTGCGATAAGGAGAATCCCGTTGATATCGACAGGATCCTGGTCGTCACCTTCACCCAGGCCGCAGCTGCGGAGATGAAGGAAAGAGTCCTTAAGAAGATAGGGGAAATGCTGGAGAAGGATCCCGATAACGAGCACCTTCTCAGACAGCAGACGCTGGTCCACCGTGCTCTTATCACCACCACTGACTCCTTCTGTCTGGATATTATCAGGAATCATTTTCAGGATATAGGACTGGATCCCGATTTCAGGGTTGTTGATGACGGTGAGGCAGCTCTTATCAGGGCTGACGTTCTTAAGGATGTTCTTGAGGGGGCCTATGAAGAGAGAAAGCCTGAATTCGTAAAGTGTGTTGAGGCGTTCTGCCCGGGCAATGATGATTCCGAGCTTGAGGATATCATCATAGGACTCTACAGAGCTTCCGACAGTTTTCCCTGGCCGGATGAGTTCCTTCTTGAGAGAAAGAAGGACCATGACATATCCGGACCTGAGGATCTGAACGGGACCGAGATCGAACTCGAGATAAAGCGTTCTTCTTACGGTCTCATCGAATATGCGCTCTGGTATATCGAGTCAGCCATAAGAGTATGCGAATCCCATCCCATCATGGAGAATTATGCTCTTACCTTTGCCGATGACAGGGAAAAGATAGAGGATCTGGCTACATGTGTACGGCTCGGTACCCTTACCGATATGCATGCCCTTATAGGAGAGATCACTTCCAAAAAGCTTAAGCTCAAGGCTCTGAGAAAGGCTAAGAACGACGAAGAGGAGCTCCTTAAGGAGGAACTGTCAAAACCCGCCAAGGCATTCAGGGACCAAGCCTGGAAGCTGATAGATAAGCTGTATAAGAATTACTTCTCTTTTCCTCTTGCCGATCAGGTGAGCTATATAAGCGGCTGCAGGGATGCCGTTAATGCGATCGTCGATCTTACCATGGAATTCAGAAGTGCATATTCTGCGGAAAAGAAGAAGAGACACTCTGTCGATTTCTCAGATCTGTCACATTATGCACTTGATATTCTTACTACCCACAAAGTGAAGAACGGAGTCGTGGACATCGAGCCTACGGATGCAGCGACGGAGTACCGTAACAGATTTGCCCAGGTTATGGTGGATGAGTACCAGGATTCCAACCTGGTCCAGGAAGTGATCCTGACAGCTGTGTCAGCTGAGAATATAGGAAGATACGACCGGTTCACGGTAGGCGACGTCAAGCAGAGCATCTACAGCTTCAGACAGGCAAGACCCGATCTGTTCCTGAGCAAGCAGCAGGAGTATTCTGACGTTCCTCCCAAGATGGAGATAGATCTTACCGGTAACTTCAGGAGCCGCAGAGAGGTCATAGATTCGGTCAACCGTGTATTCGAAAGGATCATGCATGTCCAAAATGGCGGTATCGAATATGATGATAAAGCGGAGCTTAAGGCAAAGGCTGTGTATCCCGAAAATGAAGGATGCAGGACCGAACTTATAGTATTCGATAAGGAGCTTGCGAAGAATGCTTCCATTGATAAGAGTGAACTGGAAGTAAGACTTGTTGCATCAAGGATCAGGGATCTTATGGCAGGTCAGAAGGTCCTTGATAAGGACGGAGAAAAGCCGGTTCTCAGGGATATCCGCTACAGGGATATTGTTATCCTGTGCAGGAGCCTCAGCAAACTCACAGAAACCTACCGCAAGGTCTTCGCTGATATGGGCATACCCCTATACGCCGAGGGAAAGGACGGATACTTCGGAACCGCAGAGGTGAGCATTCTTCTGCAGTTCTTAAGAGTGCTGAGCAATCCTCTTGATGATATACCTCTTTATGCTGTTATGCATTCCTGCTTCGGAGGCTTCAGTGAAGATGAGATAGCGCTTGTAAGGGCAGGAAGGAAGAAATATTCATTCTATGAATCCCTCATGATCGCTGCGGGAAGAGCAGAGGCGGCAGATGATGAAGGAAATGAGATATCGCCCGGACTGAAGGAGAAGCTCGAAGGATTCCTGGACAGTATAGACAGATACCGTGAGATGAGCTCGCATCTTACCGTAAGGAGACTTCTCGATACCATTACTGCAGATTATCATTATATGGAGATGTGCAGTGCACTTCCTGCAGGACAGTCGAGGATCGGCAATGTCAGGATGCTTCTCGTAATGGCATCGAATTACGAAAGGTCAAGTTACCTGGGACTCAACGACTTTATCAGATACATCGATAACATGCAGAAGTTTGAGATAGATTCCGGTGAAGTGGGTTCTGCATCCGAGAGTGCTGATGTAGTAAGGCTTATGACCATTCACAAGTCCAAGGGACTTGAATTTCCTGTTGTCATCTTCGCAGGACTTGGCAGAGAGTTTAATTTTATGGATGTGACCAAGCCGCTTCTTTCTGATGATGGCCTTGGACTTGCGTGCAGATATGCGGATACCGACAGGCGTGTCAGGATCAGGACTCTGCGGTATGCTGCCGTATCCGATAAGAAGAGAAGAGATGTTGTTGCAGAAGAGATGAGACTTCTCTATGTTGCCATGACAAGAGCACGGGAGAAGCTCATTATGACGGGAGGACTGGACAAAGCGGAAGGCACGCTTGCCGAATGCCTGGAATATCCCATGGACATGCTTCCCTTCGGTAATTTCCAGAGCTCCGAGACATATCTTGATCTTATGCTTCCCGTAATAGGCTGCGAAGAAGTCCGTAATGTTATTGATATAAGGATTGCCACCCAGGACGACCTGGATCTGTCGGGGAAAGCGGATGAAGACAGTCAGGCAGGCGGAGTTACGGACTTTGCTCTTGCATCAGGCGGGGATATGTCACATGCTGACGAAGGTACAGTGGAAGCTCTTGAGCAGAAGTTCTCATATGTCTATCCCTATAAATACCTCGAGAATCTCTATACCAAGACAACAGTCTCCGAACTGAAGATGGCTGCCATGGCAGAGAGGGATGAGGGCGCATATGATCTGATGGAGCACGGCGAGGATGAGATACCTGTTCCCATATTTGCAGGAGGCAGTAAGAACAGGATATATGATGAAAAGGAGAGCATCGGAGCCGGGAATACTGCCAATGTGAAAACAGGTGATAGTGAATACAGCAGTGATCCCGCAAGCATGTCCGGGGATGAGGGTAAGAAGTTCATCGTATCCGGTACAGAACGCGGTAATGCATACCACAGGATAATGCAACTCCTTTCGTGGGACAGGATCCTTATGCCTGTCATGGAGAAGGCACCCTTAGGATATGACGAGTATCTGGGAGTGATAACCTCGGACAGGTCCCGCGTGATCGAATGCATTAAGGGATTCATGGATGAGGAAATGCGTGAAGGACATATTTCGGAGAAGGTGCATTTTTCTGTTAAGCCCTACAAGATTTACGATTTTCTCAGAAGCAGGCTGTCATACAGGATGTGGATGGCAGACAGGGCCGGGAAGCTTCGCAGAGAGCAGCCCTTTGTTTTCGGGATACCCGCATCAAGGCTTCTTGATCCGCAGCACAGGGATACCGGCTCAAAGGTACTTGATGATGAGATACTTATGATACAGGGTATCATCGATGCATACTTTATCGAAGACGGAAGAATAGTGCTTCTGGATTATAAGACCGATGTGATAGATTCCATGGATGAGCTGTGGAAGAGATACGAGACCCAGATGGATTATTACCGTGAGGCACTTGAGAGTCTTGAGGGCATGGATGTGTCGGAAAGGCATCTGTATTCCTTCAATCTTGGCAAAGACAAAGATTATGGTATATAACGTCTGTAAGATATTCCGTGGCAGGTCTGCAACAGAATGAATGCACGGAGTATAAGTTGTTGCAGAGCATATGTCACTTCAGAGAAGGGCGACATTTATTGCCTGAAGTATTATAATGATCATGCAGGTATCAGATGCCTGTATGATCATCAGGGGAGAAATACACCGGTCAGGGTTGACCGGGTGAATATATGAGCAGAAGTATTAATGAGGGGAAAATATCTGTCGGAAGAAGGCTTGCGATTTATTTCGGACGCTTCTTTTTGTGGCTTATTCTTACAATCCTGGTACTTGTACTGGGATTGTATCTTTTTTTATACCTTATCAATAAGGGACCATCACCGCATTTCAGAGACCTCTTCGTTGCATCTGTCATGGAATCCAGCGCAGGTGGGATCCTTGCAAGAATGTATCTTACCGATGAAGAGATAGCTGCCATACAGGAGAATAACAGAACAGAGGATATACAGGAGATCACGGATGTGTCCCTGGTCAATTTCGATGCTGCGGGAGATGCTGCCGGCGAAGAGGGCACTGCTCAGGGAGAAGGTACATCCTCAGGGGATGACAATGGATTTATCTATGATGACCCCGATGGCGACGGCATAGAGATCCACGAGGTACATGGAGAAACTTACTCCGGAAGGATGATGATAGTCTACGATCCTTCAAGAGTCGTGGTGTCCTCAATACCCAGCTATACACACGGATACATGGGATGGACCATCCAGCAGCATGTGGAGAATAACGGAGCTGTTGCGGGTATAAACGGAGGAAAATACGAAGACAATAACGGCCTTGGAAGCGGCGCATGGCCCGAGGGGATTGTCATCTCGGGAGGCAGGATCCTGAACGGTAATGACGGAAGGACCTACGGTGTATACGGTTTCAACGAAGACAATATCTTCATAGTAGGCAACATGACCGCAAAGGCTGCAGCCGATATGGGGATAAGGGATGCGGTTACTTTCGGACCTGCTCTTGTGGTGAACGGTAATCCTGCAGAATATCAGGGACTCGGAGGCGGACTTAATCCCAGGACCGCCATAGGACAGCGCCCTGATGGTGCGGTGCTTCTCCTTGTTATAGAGGGTAGGAAGAGCTCTTCACTTGGTGCGACCATGGCTGACCTTATAGATATCATGCTGGAATACGGTGCAGTCAATGCCGCCAATATGGATGGCGGGATGTCGTCCACCATGTTCTACGGCGGTGAGATCATAGTTGATAACGCAACAGTAAGAGATACAAGGCGCATACCGACTGCATTCATAGTGATGCCGCAGCAGACCGAGTGATACATACATAACTGACATCAGTGTCATATGATATGAAGAAAAATGATAAATCCACAATTAAAGAGAGGGATGCTGAAGCGTTTGATATCGAGGATCTTGATGCTGAAGTTTCTGATATATCTGCGAAGTCTGATGATAAGAACATGGATAACCCTGGGGATTCTCTCGAAGATGGTGACATCATAGATATTGACGACTATCTCGAAAATGACAGATCTTCAGAGAAGGATAAGGCCGGATCAGAGGAGCTTAAGAGGTATAAGGCGAAGAGAAGAAAGGGCGCCATGCTCTACCGCATCTTCCTGCTTTCATGGATCTCTGCACTTCTTATAGTCATCGGATCGCTCTTAGGGAAATTCTATGATTATCTCGATAAGTATGAAACGGATTATCGTGCATCCAGGCCTGAAGTGATCACAGAGGATCTGATGATGCTGTACAGAACCGGTGATATATCAGGGATATACGATAAGCTTACTCAAAAGCCCGCTGTAGGCGAATACGAAACGGAGAGTGAGCTTCTTGAGTATCTGCGTCCTCTGCTTGAACAGGGGCCTGTTTCTTTTACTCAGGACAGGGCGGAGAGCACGGAAGAGCATCCCGTGTTCCTGATAAGTTCCGGAGATAAGGTCATCTCAAGGGCAGAGTATCAGATGGTTCCCAAACTCAGCGATGACGATATTCCCAGGTGGGAACTTGCCTATCTTGATCTTCCCGCAGAGCCCGGGATATCCGTTGATGTGATATCACCTGCGAATATCTCTGTTTATATTAATGGGAAGATCATGCCGGACACCAGCATTATATCAGCCGAAGAGGAAGCTCCGGTTCAGAAATATTTCCTTGAGTTCGAGGAGATCCCTCCCATGGTGGAGCACAGCTATATGGGACTGTATCTTGAACCGAAGGTTACAGCGAAGGATCCTGATGGAAATGATGTCCCTATCCTTTATGACAGTTCAGTTAACAGATATGTCGTGGACTATCCGAGAGATTGCCCTGACAGAGAAGAGCTGGAGGCCTACGCTTCCAGGGTTGTTGCATCATACGCCAGCTTTGTATCGGGGGACCTTGCAGAGAGCGAACTCAGGAAGTATTTTACACCCGACAATATTTTCCTCTACTACATGACTCACGCGGGACTTACCTATTTTACAAGGCATCTGGCAGAGGAGATACACAGCACGGAAGTGCTGGACTTTATCCGCTACACAGACGATTCATTCTATTGCGAAGTTAAGGTGGAGCAGTACCTTACCATGGAGTGGGGACCCCGAGAACCGGAGGTGCTGATCACCGATGGAAAATTCTATTTCGTTAAGCTCAATGACGAGTGGAAAGTCAGCGGGATAGAGTTCTGAGTTAATCGTAAGGTTCGTAGATATATCGTTTTATTCTTCTGTCGTAATGTATCGGAAAGCCTGCGCGTGTCAGGGTTTCGAAATCTCTCTGTCTTGTTCTTTCACTTGAATACGGGAAGATTGAGTAGTACTCAGCTTTCAAATCTGTGATATCCGGCAGTTCCGGTTTATCAGGGGCTTCATCAATAGTGTATTTCTCCGGATCTTCCTTCATCAATTCGTGAATGTAGAAATGATACATTTCAAGGTCATAGAGATATTCCGACACCGCTTCTGTGTCTGTCGGAGTAAGCGAGAAGATCAGAGTGCCAAGCCTGTACAGCCGTGTCAGGTGCTGATGCCTGCGTGCGCTTATCATTTCATCTTCGTTTCTGTTTCCGCCTTTTCTTTTATCCGCAGCGTTCTTTTTGGTATATCTTTTTTTGAATCTTCCCGATTTCTTTTCTACAGTGTTGGCCGATTGATCAGAGCTGATTTCAGTACTGCTCTCATCGTTGAGGATATAGTTATCATGCTTCCTGTCGTATTTCAGTTTCAGCAGGCCGCTTTCTCTCAGGTCATCAAGGTCGCGGTGAAGAGTTCTTTTAGATATCCCGAAACGTCTGATGAGTTCCGAAGGACCGTGGTATTCGGTCATTCTGATATTGAAGTATATATTCAACTGTCTCAGTATTTTCTCTTTATTGCTCAATTTTCATCCCTTCATACCCTGATTTTATCACCTTTTTAAGGTTTTCGCCACCAAGATGGCACTCTGCGTTTTTCGCGTGTTGTATATTTTCCATACACGAAGAAACAGGAGGTGCGAACATGATCTTTTATGAATATAAGATTTTATTCCGGGACAGGGATATAAAGGGGGATGGGCTTGTAAGACACCTGTCAGTGGATCCGCAGTCGGAAAACTTTGAGAAGGAATTCTGCAGCGTGATCGAAAGAGCTAATAAGAGCATGAAGAATCTTGGAAGGGATGGCAATACGATCATCGCTCAGATCTATAGTGCAATACCCGGTGAACTTTTCATTGTTATGGCATGTAGTGATACCTGTAACGGAGGAACGGACTGCACTGAAATGGTCTGCAGATATCTTGAAAAAAATTATGCCATTGAAGTGATAGAAGTGACAGATGTGTCAGAAATCTCAGCACAGGATTTTTCTGACAGGATAGAAAAGGGAAATGATGAAGGTTTCATAGCAAGGTGGAGGAACTTCGATATCCAGGTGGATTACTTTAACAATAATGACTTCAATCTCTATGAGATCATTCCCGAAAAGAAAAACCTCACAAAGGATGAAGCACTGAACAGGGCAGCAGAACTCATGGGGGATAAGAGCCTGATTGAAGAGATAGAAAGGATATATTCACCGGATAATCAGAAAGGCTTTTTCGGGATACCCGTGCATTATAAGCTTTCCGTGACATGCAGGGATGCGGCAAAGGGAATGATAGAACTGCTTGTCGGAGCACTGATGACAAACGGAAGACTGATCGGATCGAGGATCAACTATCTGTCGGATATCACCGAGAACTGCTTTAATGATCATGATGTTGAAAAAATCTTCAAGTATGGTGAAGGAACTGTTCTCGCAATAGAGATGGCAGGAGATGAAGAAGATCACGGAAGCTATGCATCATCATATCAGAAGGTTATGGAGTTCTATGAAAAACTGATACTAAAGCATCAGATGAAAACCCTATGCATATTCGTCGACCTGTCCGGGAAGGAGGGATTTGGCGGTGCCATGGTCAATAAGATGGCAGAGGCTCTTGATATTATCGATATCCGTGAAGGATGCGGCGGAAGAAATGAGGCGGTGCAGTATTTTCTCTACAGAGCCTTGAGGGATGGGAATGAGATTGAAGAAAAGAAAGTACGGTCCCTGTTCTCCGAGCGTAAGCAGTACACCGCAGGAGAGGTTGATGAGAAGTATTCTGAGTGGGTGAGAAGCGGGTTGAAAGACAGGATCTACAGAGCCTACAGGGAATGTTCAACCGTAAGTGTTGACAAGGCAGTCACGGTGAATGAGCCCTATCAGGAACTTCAGAACATGATCGGACTTGATGAGATCAAGAAGGTGGTGGATGAGATTGTTGATGCTGCAGCTGTCAGAAAGCTCAGGAGCAAAATGGGACTCGACAGCACGGATGCATCACTTCATATGATCTTCACCGGTAATCCCGGAAGTGCCAAGACAACCGTTGCAAGGCTTGTGGCTCAGATTCTCAAGAAAGAGGGAGTACTGGAGAGCGGACATCTTGTTGAATGCGGAAGAGCGGAACTTGTCGGAAAGTATGTCGGATGGACAGCGAAGAATGTATGCAGGTATTTCAGGATGGCAAGAGGTGGAGTGCTTTTTATCGATGAGGCATACTCGCTTGTTGATGACAGTCATTCCTTCGGTGATGAAGCAATCAACACGATAGTTCAGGAGATGGAGAATCACAGAAATGACACTGTAGTGATTTTTGCCGGATATCCGGATAAGATGGAAGACTTCCTTGCAAGAAATGAAGGGCTCAGGAGCAGGATAGCATTTCATCTTGAATTTCCGGATTATGACGGTGATGAACTGTACAGGATCCTCGAACTCATGGTTCATAAAAGAGGTCTGAAGCTTGGAAAGGGTGCGGAAGATGTGTGCAGGGAGATCCTTGATGGAGCATGCAGTGTTCCGGATTTCGGAAACGGCAGGTATGTCCGCAATCTGATTGAGAAGGCACAGATGAGCCAGTCACACAGGATAGTCAGGGAATATAAGGGAAAGAAGATCGGAAAGACGGTTGTGAAGACCCTGATGCCTGAAGACTTTGAACCCGGTGAGGTCAGGACGAAGAAACCTGAGAAGAGGCAGATAGGATTCTGGGTGTAGATGGTATGTGCTGTCGGGGACATGGATAAATCGGAGAGACAGACAAGAGATATCGGATTCCGGGTTTGACCTGTATGGTATCAGAGAATAAAATTATGATATATGGCATGCGGTTCAGGACCTGCAGAAGTGTCCTGAGATGATTGGAGACGGATATGGCTGATAAGATTGAGATACTTTACGAATCGGATCTGTGGGATAAGAGCGGAGAGTGTGAACTGCTGTTTCTTGCCTTTGACGGTGACCACCTGTATGGCAGGGAAAAGTATGAAGGCAGGAGTATGAAGATACGTGTAGCTCCAAGGAAGTTCAGGCGTTATTCCGTTAAGGATACGGATCAGTGCAGAATGGTTTATTTCAGCACGAAGAAAGGCTATCACATCTGGAATCTCATATGGGAAGAGAAAGATGACGAGAATGTAATTGATACAGAGAAATGGCTTGCCTTTGCAAGAACCCGTCTTGACGCTGCAGGAGACTATCCGATTTCGAAAGAACTCATAGAGAACCTGTCCGGGGTAAGCGGAAGATTTGTCTTTGGCACGGAAGGCTGTATTATCCACAGAGATATAAGCGGCGGTGACTGGGGACAGGATGAGCTTGTTATCTGTTACAGCGGATCGAATGTATCGATGGGTTCAGGGAAAGTATTCAGGATCCGCATTGACAGTCACACGAACCTGACTGAGCAGATGGAGAAACTGATGCCCTCGCTGCGAGGCAATAAATGGAATGAAGAGATGATCAGAGATCTTGTTAAGACCCTCGATACATACGATTCCGACACATATATAGACATGACCAATGCAAGCGGGAACTTCTCACGCCTGCAGATAAGAATGGATGGAGGAAAAATCACAGAGGCCTTAAGATAATGTGATAACCTGACGATAAAGAAGGAGCGGACTTATGAAATACCAATATCCTTTTGGCGAATATGTTCACAGACTGGTCCAGCAGGATCAGACGCCTAAGAAGGTGTTTGTCCTTGGAGTATATGCAAGTGCTGTGCATGCAAGATGGGAAAAGGATGGAAAGACTATCTGCAATGCACTTGCTGTTGCAAGTGAACCGAAGATCTTCTGGGATGGAAATCAGGAAGAAGCAAGGAGCATAATTGACAGGATCAGGATTCCTGAGGAACTTGGCAGGCTTGTACCTACAGATAAGGATCTTAACGGTCCTTCTGCAAGAGTACTGGATGAGGATATTCTGAAGCCACTCGGATTTACCCGTGATGATGCATGGCTTTGCGACTGCCTTCCCGAGACCAGACTGAATGGCAATCAGCAGAGAACCATAGCGAAGAATTATGAACCGCTCATAAAGAAGTATGGACTTAATCCTGTTACGGTTCCTGACAGGCCATATCTGTTCTGCGACTGTAAGAGGGCGAAGGAGATAACTGAGGAATTGAAGAAATCCCAGGCAGAACTTCTTGTTCTTTTGGGAGACGTTCCCATCTGCCAGTATCTGAGACGTGTATGTAAAGTGCCGTACAGATACCTTCGTGAGTATTCTGATATGTATGGATATGGAAAAGCAACTCCTGTGATCATAGATGGAAGAGAAATTCATGTGCTGCCTCTTGCTCACCCCCGCCAGATCGGAGCGCTTGGACGGAGCAGTAGGAAGTGGTTTGATATTCATCATGACTGGGAAAAAATTTTGTGAAATCTGTTGACATGATCGTCATGTCGGGATATACTTCACACACAACAGAAAAATAAGCTGATCCAAGAGGGACCGGTATTTAGATAATCGATTTTGGGCTAGAAGTCTACCCATTTATCGAAAATCTAAATACCGGTCCCTTTTTGCGTTCATTTGTTCGGAACGGTCAGTTCCTTGACAACTGAATATCGCTCTCCCGCCCGGGCGACAGCCGGGGAAGCACAGCCATGACCCGCATTCAGCGGCGAGCGTGCCAAGGCTGGTGGCGGGAGAGGACGTACCCCATTAACCACCTAACATATGACAGGAGGTCAGCTTATGGAAAATAACAACATTCATGTCGTTCAGAGATATGTCCCCTGGTATTCCGATGATTACAGGATCTCTTCCCGCTCTACGGTATCAGGCTCTCATAACTATCTTGCTCTTACCCCTGTGCAGATCAGGGATGAGCTTCTGAAGGCTGTTATCGATCAGGATGATGCATGCAAGAAAGTTGCAATGATGGTATATCAGCATCTTCACGGTCACCGCTTTGTCGGAATGCTCGCAGGCCCCACCGGTTCCGGCAAGTCCTTTATCGCTGAGAAGCTGAAGGATATGTTCCCCGAACTTGTATATATCAGGGATGTTTCCAATGTCACCTGTGATGGCTGGTCCGGCGGAAAGAAGGTCTCAACACTCTTTTCCGATGTGCCTGTTCCTGACAGGAATTCCGGTCGCATTCAGCCCATCATCTTCCTTGACGAGTGTGACAAGCTCTTCTCCCCGAAGATAAACAGCGGTCGGGAGAATGTCAGTGAAACCGTGCAGGCAGAATTCCTCACGGTCATCCACGGCGGAGAACTCAGGGTTCCTGATTCCGATATAGACAGAAGATTCTCTACCATCGATACCTCAGGAATCAGCTTCATGTTCGCAGGTGCATTCGAGAAAACGGCAGGACAGATTGCTGAAAATGAATCCGGTCCTATGCTCGGCTTTGGTTCGAGTCTTTCCAAGGCTAAGTCCTATGACAGGGAACTTACGATGGAAGACATCCACGAGGCAGGCTGCATCAACGAACTCTGCGGCAGGATCCACAGACTTGTGAACCTTAATCCTTTCTCTGAAGAAGCTTTCCGCAAGATCCTTGATGATCATGTAAAGGGCCCTGTGCATGAACTTGAGGAAGAGTTCGGAATGCCGATAATCATCAGCAGTGAGCGCTGTGATGAAATTGCTCATAAGGCCTACTCAAGCGGTCTCGGTATCCGCGGTATGAAAAATTCCATCCGCGAATATATCTATGACATGATGTGGAGCGACAGCCGCCTCAAGACATTCGAGATTGCCTGAACGTGACCATATGACTTGCCACCATCGTCCGACAGCCTGATTCAGAGAACCAATGCAACTCAACAATTAACACTACCCTTTAAAGGAGGACATGCTCATGATGCATCTTGAATACAAAAAGAACAGCTACCTTGGAACCCACATCCACATCCAGCCTGATCACGAAAGCGATGTGCCCAGGCTCAGGGAAGTGGTTATGAACAACCTGAACATCAAGAATCCCACAGTAAGCTTTGCACTTAAGATGAATGCCGGAGAATTTGATGGTATCCCCGAAAAAGCTGTTGCTGCCGAAGCGGAAGTTGCGAATATCCTGTCCGAGCTGTGGGACGATCAGTACAGTATGAATGTCCTGATGCTCCTTGCAAGAGCCATGCAGGAGATCGTTGATCTGAAGTTGAAGGACAGCGATACATACAGATCGTGAAGCAGCTTTGTTCGTAAAAATCCCGAAAAAATGTTAAAATTAAAAATAGTTCTGCTCAGAAAATTTATGAACAGAACCTTATGCTACAGGAGGACGGATCATGCAGCCGAGAAAACTCAGATTACAGAAAAATGAAGACATTTACAGATCAATTCTGGACGTATATCCTTCGGAAGGTTTAAGCGTTACGCACTGTCAGAAGAAGCTGGTATTCTATGTCCTCGGATGGCTTAAGAACAAGCTTGAAGGTGAAAAGACAGGCTGTTCCAATGATGAATTCCTGGCGCAGATAACGGATGTACCGGTCATAAAGAAAAGCAACAAGATCCTTGCACCGGAAGTGTACGATTCATACGATCTTACCAAAACAAACGGCATAGGCGCTGACAATGTAATGCACCCTCATCTGGCCTATTATGAGAAAGAATCTAAATGGGCCATGGAACTCAGCGAGATTGCCATCAGCGAGGGACGTGATTCCACATTCCGTACTGCGATAGCGGTATATCCCGAGGATGATCATGTGGTCATGGCAATCAAGTGTACTGCAGGTTACGATACCGGCAATGACATGTACATCCCCGGTTATCGTCCGCAGTTTGTAAGGGATGCCATATGGGATGATGAACTTGCCGTAACCGAACATGGCATCGATAAGGCTTATGCTTTTGGCAGATATGCAATAGAAGTAAATGGAAAGAGCGATATGGCCTGCGAGGAATTCAGAAAGGGCCTTCTCTTTAATGAAAACAGAAAGCTCCCAGTGCTGCTGATATCAGAGGATGAAGCAGCTGAACTGATAGCCACCACGGAGCGCGATGATATAATCGACAGGATTGCGTACTCGAGTGTCGGATTCTGTCACGTTATTCAGGTTCAGAAAAGCGTCAGAAAGCTTCTTGCAGAACATGGCAAGGAGTACATGGATCATATTCTTCAGGGTGAGGTTGCGTTTTTAGGTCAGACTCCCATGTATTTCACCAGAGAAGAGTATGCCGAAAAGTTTGCGTTTGATAGTGAGAGGAATTACTTCTGCGGAACATTCTCTGAGGACAGGGATCTGGAACTCCGCAGATGCGATATAAGATACGATAGTGATATCTTCTTCAGGGATGTCTTCTTCCAGGAAAAAATTAACAGACTTACGGGTGATGCCGCTACCATCGAAGATCTCAGGAGCGCCTTGGCACAGTGCAGGGAAGAACTGGAGGAAACCAAGAGGGATCTTAAGTTCTGCGAGATTCTGCGCGATGAAGACTGGCATGAATGTCAGCTCGATATAGAAGATCTGAATGAGAAAATAAAGAAGCTCGAGGACGAGAACGGAAAACTTTCCAGGCGCATCGAAAGCCTGGAGAACAGCCAGAACGATAAGAGCAGCGACGTCTTCCAAAAGAGATGTGATGAACTCGAAAAAGAAAATGCAGAACTTAAGAAAAGAAGCAGCGGCTCCACATTCAAACAGTTCTATGATCGTCATGAGGCTCTTTTTGATATGCCAATCACAAATTCTGCTGATGATATACTCAGCTGGATTGAGGAGTATTATTCGGACTGCCTGATCGTACATGAAAAGGCTAAGAGGAGCCTTTCGGACTGTACCTGGAGGGTTGATTCGGATTCGTACCACAATCTGTACTACATGATCCATTATCTCGCAGGATATACGAGATATGTAAACAGCGAGGAAATTGACCAGAAGGACTGGGAGAAACTGCAGGAGGAATACAGAACCATCCTGTCAGGAGTAGAAATGGCTCCTGTCGGTGATGCTACCAGCAAGTACAAGGATCAGTACACCATCAATATCTCATCCTACTATAATGATGCAATCGCTAAGGGGATTGTGGACGAAAAGAAGCGCAAGGATGCGGTTGTACTCGACAAGCACCTCAAGAGAGGCGTAGGTGCAAGGGACGAGGAAGGCCTGATCAGGATCTACTATTATTACGACAGGGATCTGAAGAAGACATTCATCGGGTATATGCCGGGACATCTGTCTACCATAACAGGTGGAAGATGATCCTGAATATCCGCAGATAAAACAGCATACTTATCCCGAAGGGGAATTTGGAAAACACGACGCCAATTCAGCGTCGTGTTTTTGCGTTCGTAGTAAGATTGATCCACACCCGAAAACGGGCCACTGCGGAAACCGTTAACAACAGTTTATAAGGAGGAAAGCAAGCCTCTTCTTGAAAGTAAACTAATGTTGAACAATAATTCGATATATTGATTTGTTGAAGCAACAATTAAATAATTATTGTAATGATACAATAATTTTCCATGTCGTTTCAATGTATCATTTCAGATTCAGAGAAAGGAAAAAGAATTGTAATTATTCCTATGGATCATATAATGGGCAAAAGGGTGGTAGCGAGAGCATACGCAATATGCTAAAATACATGCAGGATAGCAAGGAAAGTTCGGCAGTGGACGATGCTACCAAAGAACTCGATAAATACGTCAGTAATGTGCGCCGGAATCCGGAGGTGAGGGGTAATTATATGACATTCGGGGATAGAATAGATTGGGAAAAAGAATTGAGCCGTAAAGAGGGCCGAGAAGAAGGTCGAGAAGAAGGCCATGTTGATGTGATAGAAGACATGCTGAAAAATGGAAAAACAGTTGAAATGATCGCTGAATTCTGCAATTATCCGGTTGAATATGTACGCAAGATAGAAGAACAGATGAAAGCAAACGTTTAATTGATTTGATCATTGGGACGATTTCCTGTGTCGGGAATCGTCCCATATTATTATAGGTAATACACATGAAAGTATTCATAAGATATGATTACTTTAAGGCGTATCATAAAATTATCTGAATGAATCAAACATTGGGAGATATGGCATGTTAGACAACCTTCGTAACGGATTCGAAACCGCATATATTGATGGAACAGCAGTTTCTAACGAATCTTTAAGACCTCAATTTATATCTAACAATAACAAAGAAGGCAAAAAGGTTATTTCATCCATCGAAGATGAACTGTTGGCATGCGATGAATTCAGGATCAGTGTTGCCTTTATAACGCTGGGAGGAATCACACCTCTATTGCAGACTCTTAAGGAACTTGAAAATCGTGGTATTCCCGGTCAGATTCTTACAACCAATTATCTTAACTTCAGCGAGCCCAAGGCACTCGATAAGCTTAATTCTCTTAAGAATATCACACTCAGGATTTTTGACTCTGAAGCTTCGGGTGAGGGATTTCATACAAAGGGATATATCTTCCGAAAAGAAGAGATATACAGAATCATTATCGGCAGTTCCAATATGACCGGTGGTGCTCTGAAGAAGAACTATGAATGGAATACCAAAATAGTATCCACCTCGAATGGCGAGATGACCAGGAACATCATAGATGAATATGAGAGACTCTGGAATTCACAGTATTCAGTTGTCTATAAGGATTTCATCGATGATTACCGGGTACGTTATGAAATAATAAAGCATCAGCGGGAGATTGCTCAGAAGGAAGAACTGGTTTCGCTTGAGAAATATAAGCTCCGGCCCAACAGCATGCAGGTTGGATTTATTTCTAATCTTCGAAAGATCGTAAATGAAGGAAATAACAGAGCTCTCCTGATTTCAGCAACAGGTACCGGAAAAACATATGCATCTGCATTTGCGATGAGAGAACTCGGATTCAAGAAGGTGCTGTTCCTTGTACACAGAGGTCAGCTTGCCAGACAGTCTAAGAAGTCCTATGAGAAGGTGTTTGACAGATCGGTATCTATGGGATTGGTCGGTGCCGGATACAGTGATTATAATGCGGACTTCATCTTTGCAACAGTACAGACATTAAGCCGGGATGATCATCTTTTCGAATTTGCCCCGGATCATTTTGACGCAATATGTCTTGACGAAGCTCATCACGTACCGGCTGATACTTACCAGAAAATAATGAAGCATTTCACACCCAAACTATGGCTTGGTATGACTGCAACACCTGATAAGCGTGATGATAACATAGAGGGTAGAAATGTTTATGAGATCTTTGATCATCAGATAGCTTATGAGATCAGACTTCAGCAGGCAATGGAAGAGAATCTTCTCTGTCCTTTTCATTACTTCGGACTGACTGATCTTTCTATCATCGGTGATGATAAGGATCGTGATTTCAGTGTCCTTACATGTGATGAAAGAGTAAGACACATAGTAGAACAGGCGTCTTACTACGGATTCTGCGGTGACAGGGTGAAGGGACTTATTTTCTGCAGCAGTATAAAAGAATCAGAGACTCTTTCTGACAAACTGAATCATACGATTAATCCATCTACAGGAAAGTATTACAGAACTATAGCACTTAACGGTAATGCATCTGAAGAAAAGAGAGCTGAAGCTTTTGAGAGATTGGCAGCGGATGATAATGAACATGATACTCCCGAGGAGTATTCATCTCATTTGGATTACATCCTTTCTGTTGAGATATTGAATGAGGGTGTTGATATCATAGAAGTGAATCAGGTTATTATGCTTCGCCCCACACAGTCACCTATTGTTTTTATACAGCAGCTGGGAAGAGGATTGCGTAAGGCCGATGGTAAAGACTATGTTGTGATTCTTGATTTTATAGGGAATTACAACAATAACTTTATGATACCGATTGCGCTTTCAGGTGATCGTACATACAACAAAGATAATATCAGACGATTTGTGATGGAAGGTGGAAGGGTTATTCCCGGAGTTTCCACCATACATTTCGATGAGATCAGCAGGAAGAAAATATTCTCTGCTGTTGACAATGCTAATTTCAGCGATATCAAGCTGATAAAAGAGAACTATACAACATTAAAGAATAAGCTGGGGAGAATACCGGCGCTCAGAGACTTTGACGAATATGGAGAGATGGATGTGCTCAGGATATTCGATAACGGAAGTCTCGGATCATACTACAAATTCCTTGTGAAATATGAAAAAGAATACAAAGTAAGATTATCTGCCAGGGAAGAACAGATAGTTGAGTTTGTCTCTAAGAAACTTGCAAGCGGAAAGAGAATTCAGGAATTAAGGTTGTTAAAGAGAATACTCGCATATGCAAGAGGTTTCTCTGTGATGGGGCTGTTTGCGGGACTTAAAAAGGATATGAGTGATGAGGGCAGAAAACTCAGCGATAAGCAGAAACGCAACATCATTAATATAATGACCAATGAGTTTTCTTCCGGATCCGGAAAGAAGACTTATTCGGACTGTGTTTTCATAGAACCCAAAGCTGAGGACTATGTTCCGGCAGCTTCCCTGCTTGAGTGCCTGTCCAATAAAGATTTTTATGATATCCTCTCTGAACTTGTGGATTTCGGTATAAGCAGGAACGAACGGGATTATTCCGACCTGTATGACAACACTGATTTTGTTCTGTATCAGAAGTATACTTACGAAGATGTATGCAGATTGCTTAACTGGGAAACTAACGAAGTTCCACTGAATATAGGCGGTTATAAATACGATAAGAAGACCAGGACATTTCCGGTGTTTATCAATTATGACAAAGCTGATGATATAACTGACACCACGAAATACGAGGATCACTTTACCAGTACCGGATCCCTGATCGCTATTTCAAAATCCGGAAGAAGCCTTGATTCGGAAGATGTACAGAATTTTCTAAAATCAGATGAGCGTGGTATAAGTGTTGAGCTGTTTGTCAGGAAAAATAAAGATGATAAAATATCGAAAGAATTCTATTATCTCGGACATATGAAGGCCAGCGGTAATGCAAGAGAATTTGTTATGAATAATACCGATAAGACGGCTGTTGAAATCGAGTGGATGCTGGATGTGCCCGTGAGAGAAGATATATACCAATACATAGTTAATACCTGAGGGATATTTTATGAAAACAGTCAGAGTAGTCGCTGCAATAATCTGCGACAGCATGGAGAATAAGACAAGGATTTTTTCCACGGCACGTGGATACGGAGAGTTCGAGGGAAAGTGGGAATTCCCCGGGGGCAAGATAGAAGAGGGTGAGACTCCGCAGGAAGCCTTAAAGCGTGAGATAAGAGAAGAGCTTGATACGGAAATAGAGGTTGGAGATCTCATTGATACCATAGAATATGATTATCCGACATTTCATCTGTCCATGCAGTGCTTCTGGGCTGAAGTTATCTCGGGACACCTTGAGCTGAAGGAAGCTGAGGCTGCCAGATGGCTGACGGCAGATGCGATCGACAGTGTCGAATGGCTTCCTGCAGACAGAACATTGCTTGATAAGATCAGGGAAGCCATGTCCTGAATTGCAGGAAAATAAGTAAACAGAGGTGAGAGTAAGTGAATAACAGGAAACTGCTGAAAATAGCGGCTGCAGGGATATCGATGATGGTGGTTCTCAGCGGATGCGGCACGCAGAGTCCGGTGGAACAGGACTTATCCGGAGATGGGAACATGAATGTTGAAACGAATGCCGATACGGGTACAGTGGACAATACGGACGATGTGATCCGGGATGCCATAGAGCAGGAGACATCTCAGATGGAGGAGGTTACAGAGACTGCTTCAGAGGATGAGGACAGGGTCCCCACGGCTCAGATTGAAAATGTGGTTCCCGCAAAATATGCATCCATGCGTCTGCGTGATTCGGGAACCATCGAGCATATTACATATACCACTTATGATTATTTCGGGGACGGTGCCGAGATCACTAAGGAAGCCAATGTATATCTTCCTGCGGGATACAGTGAGGACAGGAAATACAACGTGCTGTATCTGATGCATGGTATAGGCGGAGATGAGAATGAGTGGGGGATGACAGGGGCCTCCTCCAAGGTAAAGTGCATCATGGATAATCTTTCCTACTATGGTGATATCGATCCGTTCATTGTCGTGACTCCCAATGGAAGATCGAGTGCTGACCACGCTGCACAGGGTTCTGACTATATGTCTTTTTACTGCTTCGGTGAGGAACTTCGTAACGATCTGATCCCTTATATTGAGAAGAACTACAGCACCTATGCCGAATACAGTGATGACGGATATGATATGTCCGCTTCAAGGGAGCACCGTGCCATGGCCGGACTTTCTATGGGCGGGATGCAGACGATCAATATAGGCATAGGAGAATGCATGGATCTGTTCGCATATTTTGGAGCATTTTCCGCAGCCCCCACCAGCAATCCAGCATCCGTTACGGCGGATCTTCTGAAGGACAGTCCTTACGAGATACTGTACTTCTACAATATCTGCGGTACTGATGACAATATTGCCTATCAGAGTGCATCCTCTGCCGCGAAAAATCTTGCAGATATCAGTGACGCATTTACAGATGGCGTGAACTTCATGTGGATGGAACAGCCCGGAGGTCATGATTTCACCATCTGGTATCTTGGGTTTTATAATTTTGCACAGATAGTTTTTTCTAAATAATATAATGCGGGGCTTCGCCCTGATGATTTAATCATCTAGTGCGACAGCCCCATTTGACGGTAATTCTACGAGGGATGGGAAAATGAAATACTTAAAAAATATATTATTACCTGTGTCAGCAGTGGTCCTCTCTGTCTGTATGCTGTGTTCATGCAATGGAAACAGGGACGAGGATATAGCGGATATCCGCAAGGTACCTCAGGCTTTTATCGATGCACTTTATGATATTGATGAAGATGCTGCTGAAGAGTGCTGTCCCGGTTTTGACCTTGGAAAATGGGAGGAATACAGTGATGCCCACAGGGATATGCTGAGACACATAATATCGTTTGCTCAGATCACTGAGATGGGAGAACCTGTCTTCTACGATGAAGATGGCAGCGCTTCAATGGATGTGACTGTTTCCTATCTTCCTCTGGACGGTTACTACAGATCCCTTGATACATACTATATGACCATAGAAGAGATCAGGGATTCCCTCGATGATTATGACGACAGAAAAGAGAAGACCATCGATCTTGAGTTTGAATATGATGAAGGTGAGGGATGCTGGTATCTTGCCGGCAATTCTGCGCGTAAGTTATACAGACTCTTTAACACTGATTCGGTTGTAAGACTTATGATAGTGGACTACTCCAACAAGGATGCCAAAGCTCTGTTTGAGGAGTATCTGAGAAGCATAACCGAAGCCAGGGATGTATCTTCCCTTCCGGGTGACATTGATGTCAGTGAATACCGGTACTATGATGATTCGCTCTACCTGGGTCAGACGGACAGAACTGATGATGCGGTTGCCAGGTTCATTGCAGCATACATGGATTATGTTCTTTCCCATGACTATGAACTTTGGGATGATCATGCTTATTCATACGAACTGCATGGAAGTGCACCGTCATATGATGATCTGGTGGAGGCACTTACATCTGATGAGTATTACATACAATATCATGCCAATCTGATCAGGTATGCGGAGCTTGGAATGTCTATTGATGAGATGGCGGATGTCCAGAACGCACTTATCTATGACACACTTGCTGAGGCAGTGCCGCAGTGCAGTCCTGAGGAATATTATCTATACGGCAGCGTTTCTCCTTATGCAGGTGGAGATGATGAGTGCCACTTGTACGGTGAACTGATCAATTTCCCTTATGGTATCAATAATTCATATGAAATAACTGAAGATGATTACTACAGATATATCTATTCTGCCATTGATCTTCTGTATGATAACGGCGAGATAGATGATGAACAGTATGAGAGTCTGACAGAATCCGTAGTGCCTATGGAGGAAGCGTTTTATACCGACGTGACTGTCAGCTCTTCAGGACATACCAATCAGGCTGTGAATACCTGTGAATATGTTCCTTCCTGGGATGATCCGGAAGACCCTGTCATCATCTATGCGCAGTCAGATGTGGATGAGAACGGCATATGGATGTTCTATTCAAAGGGGCCCGGATGGCTTCATACGGCGGGATACTGTTTTGATGAGGATGGTATATGGATCGATAATTATTTTGACAGACTGTTCTATCCCGGCAATGAAGTGATAGTGGACTGGTGGCTGGATGATGATCTTATCGTGGATACCCAGATCATCACAGTTCCCGGGCTGACCAATGAGATAGAGGTGTTCCTTCCTGTGGATGAACTTCCGGAGCATTTTTACTACGAGATGCGCCTCTGGGAAGCTGACCACAGTCATGTAATATCCTATGTGACACTTACCAGATGAAGCAGCTGAGCGAAAGCTCTTGCAGTCCTGATATCAGGTTCTTTAAAGTGTCCGCCCCTGTTCCATTCAAGGATGCAGGGTATGTTCCTCGTGCTCAGCAGACTGTGGCACTCCCTTATCCTGTCACCGACCGTCCTCATTACGGCATTCTTTGTCATCTCTTCCCTGTCTCCAAGGCTGAGATATACGCCTTCTGTCCTGATGTCGTTTTTTTGGACGTAGTCGTTAAAGCCTGGGAACCATACCGAAGGAGAGGCGGCTGCTATCCCTGCGAAGGAATCTGTCTGACACGCTGCCCAGAGGGAAAAGAGACCTGCCAGTGAGTAGCCTCCCAGGAAGTATTTTTTATCCTTATGGGTACAAAGCTTTAATATTCCCGAAAGTGTATCGGCAGCTCCGTCTCCAAAGTCTTCATTTCCGAATACTGCCGGCGCCTTCCAGGGTGAAAGGTCGCGGTTCCAGTCCTTTACCATATAGCCGATGAATCTGAAGTCTGTATCGGATATATCTTTTATCATGGCGACCTCATCTGCCAGCCCCCTCTGCTCATGTTCACCTGTCGGCTGGATCAGTATGATATCCGCATCGGGATTTCCGTATTCTATTATGTTATCTGTCCCCGGATTCATAGCTTTCCTTCGTGATCTTTCACTTTTTTTCTTTATCAGATCTAATGTCTCGTCCCGCTCATTATATCATCTGTCCCGAAGTCTGACCGTGCCTGTTTTCACATGGGACGGACAACTCGTATATTGCTGTGTACATCCGGCATGGAAAAAGGTGTATGATTAACCGTAAAGTACAGGTCAGGAGAAATAGGATGTTTCATAATGCTAAAAACGGATGCGCCGGGTTTGACGGCGTGAAGATGGATTATATAAGGTTTGGCACCGGAAAGCGGAATGCCATAATCCTTCCGGGGGTGGGTGACGGACTCAGGACCGTAAAGGGACTGGCTGTTCCCTTTGCCATTCTTTACAGTAAGTTCGCTAAGGATTTTACGGTATATGCTTTCAGCAGAAGGCGTGATATCCCGGGCGGGATGACTGCAAGGGAGATGGCGGGAGACCTTGCAAAGGCACTGGACAGCCTGGGACTTGATAAGGTTGACGTGGTCGGCGTATCCCAGGGAGGGATGATCACTCAGTGGCTTGCCATAGATTATCCGGAGAAGGTTGAAAAGCTGGTGCTTACCGTTACCATCAGCAGACCCAATGATACCCTTATAGATGTCCTTAACAGATGGATAGGGATGGCTGAGAGGGCGTATTCCGAGGAGCGCCTTAAGGCGGGAAAAGAGCATATGATGCTGGGCAATCTGGGGCATCCCGGGAGCTTCGACAGGTTCATAACCCTTGCTTCCTCCGGACTTACCCACAATTCATATGACGAGCTGCACAGGATAACGGCCCCTACCCTTGTCATAGGCGGGAGACAGGACCGGATCGTGACGGGAATGGCATCCGAGGAGATTGCCTCACAGATACCTGACTGCAGGCTGTACATGTACGAGAATCTGGGCCATGGTCTGTATGAGGAAGCACCTGATTTCCTGGACAGGGTGGCGGAGTTCTTTCTCGGAAAATGAGTTTTCGCAATTTATGACCCACAGATGTCAACTTTTGAGTTTATTGTTTTCCGGGGATGTGATAAAATCGTTTTCGTAGGTCCCCATTAAGGGGCAAAATGTGCAGGAGGTACAATATGATCAATATTCCCAAAGTTAAAGTCGGAATCGTGGCAGTAAGCCGCGACTGCTTCCCTGAGTCACTTGCAGTTAACCGCCGCAAGGCTCTTGTTGAGGCTTATACCAAGAAGTATGATGCAGCTGACATCTATGAGTGTCCTATCTGTATCGTTGAGAGCGAGATCGATATGGTCAATGCTCTTGAGGATGTAAAGAAGGCCGGATGTGAAGCTCTTTGTGTATATCTCGGAAACTTCGGTCCCGAGATCTCCGAGACTCTTCTTGCTAAGCACTTCGAAGGACCCAAGATGTTCTGCGCAGCTGCTGAAGAGAGCCAGGCTGATCTTCAGGACGGCAGAGGAGATGCTTACTGTGGAATGCTCAACGCAAGCTACAATCTCCATCTCAGAAATGTAAAGGCTTATATCCCTGAGTATCCTGTCGGCGACGCTGAGGATTGCGCTGACATGATCCACGATTTCCTTCCTATCGCTAATGCAGTTTATGCTCTTAATAACCTTAAGATCATATCCTTCGGTCCCAGACCTCACAACTTCCTTGCTTGTAACGCTCCTATCCAGCAGCTTTACAACATGGGCGTAGAGATCCAGGAGAATTCAGAGCTCGACCTCTTCGAGTCCTTCAACAAGCATGCCGGAGACGAGAGAATCCCTGCTAAGGTTAAGGAAATGGAAGAAGAGCTCGGCGCTGGAAACAAGAAGCCTGAGATCCTTGAGAAGCTTGCTCAGTACGAGCTTACTCTCCTTGACTGGGTTGAGGCTAACAGAGGCTACAGAAAGTATGTTGCCATCGCAGGAAAGTGCTGGCCTGCATTCCAGACCATGTTCAAGTTCGTTCCCTGCTATGTAAACAGCCGTCTTACCGGAATGGGAATCCCTGTATCCTGTGAGGTTGATATCTATGGATGTCTCTCCGAGTTCATCGGACAGATCGTCAGCGGCGATATCGTTACCCTCCTCGACATCAACAACTCCGTTCCCAAGGATATGTACAATGAGTCCATCAAGGGCAAGTTCGACTATGAGCTCACCGATACATTCATGGGCTTCCACTGCGGCAACACCTGCACCAAGAAGCTTTGCAGCAACTACGAGATGAAGTATCAGAAGATCATGGCTCGTGCTCTTCCTGTAGAGGTTACCAACGGAACTCTCGAGGGCGACATTGCTCCCGGCAACATCACCTTCTTCAGACTTCAGTCCACCTCCGACAACAAGCTTAAGGCTTATGTTGCAGAGGGCGAAGTTCTTCCCGTTGCTACCCAGTCCTTCGGCGGAATCGGCGTATTCGCTATCAAGGAGATGGGACGCTTCTATCGTCACGTGCTTATCGAGAACAACTTCCCTCATCACGGAGCTGTTACATTCGCACACAACGGAAAGGCTCTTTACGAAGTATTCAAGTATCTTGGAGTTGAGTCTCTTGGCTACAATCAGCCCAAGTCACTTCCTTATCCCACCGAGAATCCTTTCAAGTAATTCATAAGAGATAAGTGATGAAGCCCCGTCCGGAATATTCCGGGCGGGGCTTTTTTGGTCTTATGGGCTGACGGCTCGTGAAGAAGCGTAAAGGGGAAGATACAGTTAATGTTGTATGAAGTCAGCGATAGATGATAAAATAATGAAGGTATGTTACTAAAGTGATCCGGAACGTTTCACATATGATCATGGATCGTCCGGTCCTGTGATGGAGTGGAGAATGGCTGAGCTTGACGCAAAACCTGTTTCAATGAGATGCAAGATCTGCGGCGGAAACCTTGCAAATGATTATTTTGCGGGAGCATGCAGATGTGAAAACTGCGGGAATAAATGGAACCTGTCTGACCTTGTACCGAACTATAAGGATTATCAGAAGATCATCGAAAAGCTGAACAGGGCTGCGGAGATGCTGGATAATGCCGATGATCCCGCCAAGGCAGGCCAGGCTTTTCTCATGTATAAGAGTACCGCTGCAGCCTGCATGGACCATACAGATGCCGTGGGTGCAGATCTTATGAGACTCTGTAAGGAGGGGCAGGACAAGGCTGTACTCGTTAAGCACTATACCACCGGCAAGTCCTATCTTGAGAAGGATAACTGCAGGAAGGCTCTTGCCGAACTTGAGAAGGTGAAGGGATTCCGTGATGCGGATATCCTGGCAGAGCAGTGCAGGGAGAAGGCAGCCATAGAGAAGAAGAAGCGTATCCCCTATGCCGTGATCATAGGCATGATAATCCCTGCCGTTGCCTGTATTCTCCTTAAGGAAAAGGCAGGACTTCCCATAGCTGCCTGCATCCCCATATTCCTTATATTATCGGCAGGGTTTGGCTTTGTGGTATATCTGGAAAATGCCTGGTCCGTGATAGTGGAGATCCTCGCCTTCCTCTCAGCCGTGCCCCTGATACTTTTCGTCATACTTGCATACGGCTTCCATATGAGCGTTGCCATGTCCGCATGGATAGCGATCGGAGTTCCGGTGGGACTGCTGGTGCTGTTCGCGGTTCTTGCCGAGAGAAAGTAGATATGATATCCGTAAAGCCTGCCGAATGAGGCAGGCTTTTTTGATGAACATCAGGATGAAAGCCTGAATAACGTATTTACGGTTTTGTTATTGTTATCAGGGGTAAAAAATGTTAGGATATACGCGGTCTGGTCTGAAAAAACGCGGAGGCAGGAGTATCCTGTCCGTACAGACTTCAGGTGCGCTGAATGGCAGAACCCGCGGGGAGGCATGAAGTAGCATGCCGGGATCAGGTCACGGAGGAAAGAAATGAGTAATTCCACGGCTGCCCCGGAGCCCATCATAGAGCTTCGGAATGTCACAAAGAGGTTCGAAGATAACGGATTTATCGCGGTCAATGATTTTAACCTGACCATCGAAAGAGGCGAATTCGTTACATTCCTCGGCCCCTCAGGTTGCGGTAAGACCACAACTCTCAGGATGATCGCAGGTTTTGACAGACCTTCAAGCGGTCAGATCCTTCTCGGAGGCAAGGATATATCAAAGCTTCCGCCCAACAAGCGCCCCGTTAATACGGTGTTCCAGCGCTATGCTCTTTTTACCCACATGAACATATATGACAATATCGCCTTCGGACTCAAGCTCAAGAAGATGGCCCGTGAGGAGATAGACAAGAAGGTCAGACACGTTCTTGAGATGGTGGATCTCGAGGGCTTTGAAGAGCGCAGTGTCGCTACGCTTTCAGGCGGTCAGCAGCAGCGTATCGCCATAGCAAGAGCTCTTGTCAACGAGCCTGAGATCCTGCTTTTGGACGAGCCTCTTGGAGCACTGGATCTTAAGATGAGAAAAGAGATGCAGATAGAGCTCAAGGCAATGCATGACCAGCTTGGCATTACCTTTATATACGTAACCCATGATCAGGAAGAAGCCCTGACCATGTCTGATAAGATCGTCGTCATGAACGGCGGTGAGATACAGCAGATAGGAAAGCCCGAGGATATCTACAACGAGCCGAAGAATGCCTTTGTTGCGGACTTCATCGGAGAGAGCAATATCTTCAAGGGCATCATGACCGGCAGGATGAAGGTCAGATTCTGCGGCGGCGAATTCGAATGCATGGATGATGTGCCTGAAGGAACACAGATCGATGCGGTTGTGCGCCCCGAGGATGTGATCATCACCGAGCCTTCAAAGGGAACCGTTACAGGAAAGGTCACCGGTGTCGTTTTCAAGGGTATCCATTATGAGATTACCGTGGAGAGCGGCAAGTATGAGATGGTGATTCAGTCCACCAGGACTCCCAAGGTTGGTGATGAGGTGGGAATGTGCCTTGATCCCGATGGCATCCACATCATGATCGCAGAAGACCATACCACCAGATTCGATGCGGATGTGAACGAAGATTACAGTCTTGAATATAACGGAAAAGCAATAGACGCGGATATCACCAAGGTGGTGAAGGGTTCCGTTCTTAAGGACGGAGTTCTTAAGGATTCTTCGGGTGAGACCATCAGACCCGAAAACCTTAAGATCCATGTCTCCATTGAACCTGCGGATATAGAGATGACCGATGATACCGAGAAGGGACTTACAAGCGGCGAGATCATCAACCTTATCTACAAGGGCGACCATTACAGCTATGTTGTCAGAACTGCCAACGGTCACGATCTTATAGTCGATGATGAGTATCTCTGGAACCTGGGTGATATGGTAGGTCTTGTGATGCCCGCGGAGAAGATGAAATTCACACTTGCGAAGTAAACAGGAGAGAAGCAGATGAAAGGTATGTTTCAGAGGAAATACTTAGGTATTCCCTATGCGCTGTATCTCCTGGTGTTCGTGGTACTTCCGCTCATCGTTATCGTGACCTACGCGTTCACTGATGCGGAAGGAAATCCGGGAGTCGGCAATTTTCTTAACTTTTTCAGGGATCCCAATACACTCGGAACCCTTGTTTATTCACTGGTCATTGCATCCGTCACCACAATGGTATGCCTTCTTATCGCATATCCTACAGCGTACTTTCTTGCAATGAGCAGCATCAGGTCCAAGGGTGCAATCATCATGCTGATGATAATGCCCATGTGGATCAATTTTACCCTGCGTATAACCGCACTTAAAGAGCTGCTTACGATGATCGAAGGAAACCTTGCGCTCCATCCCTTCATGAATTCCGTGATAGGTATGACCTATGATTTCCTTCCCTTTATGATCCTGCCCATCTATAACCAGATATCCAGGATAGACAAGAGCCTTCTGGAGGCGGCATCGGACCTTGGTGCAGACAGCAGGCAGGCTTTCTTAAGGGTGCTCCTTCCCCTTTCCATGCCGGGCGTGATAAGCGGTATCTCAATGGTATTCCTTCCCGCAATGACGAACTATGTTGTGCTGGACATGCTGTACAACAGCACCTATATCATGGGAAGTCTCATCGGAAGCTACTTCTCCGCATATGACTGGCACGGCGGATCTACCATATCCCTCATACTGCTTGCAATGATATGCATCTTTACCCTGCTTGCAGGCGGCGATGAGAATGAAGGCACAGTGAGAGGAGGGTCTGTATTATGAAAAAGAATTCCATTGCCGCTCCCCTCGTGATACTCATAGTGCTGCTTCTTATCTATGCACCGATCCTGATCCTTGCATTCTACAGCTTCACTGATGCTTCATCCATAGGAGAGAGCGTACACTTTTCCATCGATAACTATATAACTCTTTTTACGACGGAAGAGCTTGCCGAGATGATCAGGGGAACCCTCTTCCTGGCACTTGGTGTTGCGATACTTTCCACCATACTGGGAACCCTCGGTGCCATGGGGTCGTTCTATTCAAAGCCCGGCACACTTGCAGCATACCGTGTCATCAACCAGATCCCCGTCATCAATGCAGATGTCGTCACGGGATTTTCCGTGTGTATCCTTCTTGTTGTTGTATTCGGTATCAGCAAGGATACATTCTTCCCTCTTGTTGCGGGACAGACTGTTATATGCGCCCCCTTTGTATATCTGTCCGTATATCCCAAACTTGGGCAGATGGATCCTTCCATTTACGAGGCAGCGCTGGACCTTGGCGCATCACCTGCCGTTGCGGTAAGAAAGGTGGTCATTCCCCAGATACTTCCCGGTATCATCTCGGGATTTGTCATGGCTGTGACACTTTCCCTGGATGATTATTTCGTGGCAACATATACCAAGCCCGCATCATTCGATACCATATCCACATATGTGGTTAATGCCACCAGAGGTTCACAGACCCAGATCAAAACTGCGCTCTGGGCTCTTTCCACGGTGATATTCCTTATCGTTCTTGCCATCTGCATAGGAATGAACAGGAAGAACTCTGCAAGCGAGAGCCGTAAGACAAGAAAGATGAGGAGGGAGGTCGCATGATGAAAAAGATATCCCTTCGCGTACTTTCATTTATAGGATCCGTTCTGCTGCTTGTATCGTCCGTAGGTGTGATCCCCGTAAAGGCTGCCGATGATGTGATCACCATCAGGGTGTGCAACTGGGAAGAGTATATAGATGAAGGCGGCTGGGGCGAAGATGAGGTCATTGACCTTGAATCCGGTGACATCTTCGGAGATGCCGCACTCTACGAGGAATTCGAGGACTGGTATTATGAGAATTACGGACAGAAAGTCATCGTAGAGTACAGCTGTTTCGGAACAAACGAAGAGCTCTACAACATGCTCACCCTCGGAGATGAGTTCGATCTTGTATGTCCCTCCGAATATATGATCATGAAGCTTCTCGCAGAGGACAGGCTTGTTCCCTTCACGGAAGATTTTTTTGATGAAGATAATGAGCTGAACTACTATTACAGGAATGTATCACCCTTTATCCGTGAGGTCTTCGAGACCAATGAGATCAACGGAGAATACTGGGACGGATATGCTGCCTGCTATATGTGGGGAGTTGTGGGCTTCCTGTATAATCCCGAGGTTCTTTCCGAGGAGGATGTCTCCACATGGAAGCTCCTTGTCAATGAGGACTACAAGTGCCAGATAACCATCAAGGATAATGTGCGCGACTCATACTTCGCCACTCTCGGTGCCATCAAGGGTGACATGTTCCTCAGCGAGGAATTCTTAAATGATCCCGACTATCATGAGAGACTTGAGAAGGAGATGAACGATACATCACCTGAGACCATAGCTCAGGCACTTGAATTCCTTCAGAAGGTTAAGGAGAATGCATATTCCTTCGAGACCGATTCCGGAAAAGCAGACATGGTCACAGGCAAGGTATATTCCAACCTTCAGTGGTCGGGAGATGCAGTATATGCAATGGACCAGGCTGACGAAGAGGATTTCGAACTGGACTTTGCCGTTCCCGAAGAGTGTACCAATCTCTGGTTCGACGGATGGGTGATGCTCAAGGACGGAATAGACGGAAATGCCGATAAGCAGCGTGCATGTCAGGCTTTTGTCAACTTCCTTTCAAGACCTGACAACGCTGTCAGAAATATGTACTACATTGGATATACTTCCTCGATCGCAGGCGGTACCGATGGTGACCAGATATTCGAGTACGTCGACTGGTGCTATTCTGCTGAAGAGGATGAGGAAGATACCATTGAGTACGATCTCGGATACTTCTTCGATGATACTCTTTACGGAGAGGATGAGGGTGAAGGAACAGGCGAATATGTCCTGACGGTTCCCGAGGAACAGATCAGGCGTCAGCTTTTTGCGCAGTATCCTCCCAGGGAGGTTACGGACAGAAGTGCGATAATGAGGTATTTTGACGGAGATGCCAATGCACGCATCAATCAGATGTGGATCAATGTCAGATGCTACAATATCAAAAAAATAAACGCTGCCGGGTGGGCAGCGATCATAGTGGCCGTGGTGCTGATAATAGCCTCCACAGCCTGGATGAAGATAAAGAAAAGCAGGAACAGATCTATTCGTCGTCCTCTTCGGCCCCAATAACGCCGCTGACAACGGATGTGATGGCTGAGATCACAACTGCAACAACTATTACTACAAGTAATCCGCCTGCAAGTACTAAGAATGCTCCTGATTCCATAATGTAAGCTCCTTTTCGGCTCTGTTTCATAACAGATCCACAGATGAGGATATTTTAACACGGAAGGGCAAAAATCACAACGGGAGACGCATCGTGAAAATATGCACAGCGGATAAATGATTCGTAAATAATGGCTTTTCTGGCTCTCTTCCCTTTGGGAGGAGAGCCTTTTTCGTCATATATCACGAAAATAAAGAATTTTCCGGATGGATGTTGACCTTCTTTTCCGAAGGATGTAAAGTTGACATCACTTCTACGCGGGCAGTTATCCGGACTGCCCTTTTATCATGCGATCATGGCGGGCTGTCCCATGTAAGGGAGAAGTTATGACTGATAACGATCTTAAGGCCCGCAGCAATCTTGAGGCGCTCACCGATGAGTATATCACCGGGAAGGGCAGTGAACTCATCTCGCTCAGACGCGGGCTTATCACCAAAGAAAAATTCATGAAGGATGCCGGTGACCATATAAGGTCCAAATACGGCTCGGAAGGCAGTGATGAACTGCTGAAGGAATTCGAGGAGTATATCTTCGGATATTCGAAGCTGTCGCCCCTCATAGATGATCCGGAGGTGTCGGACATCAGGGTCACATCATACGACCGCATTAGGGTCAAGAGGCTGGGGAAGAGAATGGATGCCGGGATCTCTTTTGATTCGGAGAAGGAGTACAGGCAGTTCATAGATTACGTCGCAGCCAAGAATCAGGTAAGTGTATCGAATCTGTCAGCAATCCAGAGATTTACCGACAGCGGATCACACCCGGGATTTATCCTGAGGTTCACGGTATCAATGCCGCTGGTCAATACCTATGAGGAGCCCTACCTGTGTATCAGGAAGGTGCCCAAGACATTTCCGCTTCTGGCGGATCTTGTGAAAAAGGGAATGCTTGATGAAAAGTGCGCAAGGATACTCACTCTCAGGTTCAGGATGGGATCGACGCTTATATGCGGAGGCAATTCCTCGGGAAAGACCACGCTGCTCAATGCTCTGAAGGAAACCATTCCGGACGATACTGCCGTGATGGTGGTGCAGCAGGCGGATGAGCTTACCACAATGTACCACCCTGACATGATGTTTCTCCACTCGGTACCGCCAAGCGCGGAGAGTAAGGCCTCCTATGATCTGGAGCATATAAGCATAGCGGGACTGACCATGGACGTGGACTTTTTCATCGTAGGAGAGATAAAGGGGGCTGAAGCTCTGTACATACTGAACGCCGCATGTACGGGACAGATATGTGCGGGAACGATACATTCCACTTCAGCCATGAGGGCGCCCGACAAGCTGGTGGATTATGCCATGTACGGAAGCAGGTATTCGAGGAATGAGCTGATGAGGATGATGGACTGCTTCAAGACGCTGGTCTTTATGAAGGATTACAGGGTGGCCAATGTCTACGCCTGCACCGGATGGAATGAAGAAAGGAGGGAACTGGAATATGAACGTTTGGTGTAGCGCAGCCGCATTTCTGCTGCTGACAGCCGGATTCTTCGGGATCTTCTGCAGGGTGAGAGAAGGGGATGAGCTGAGAAAGGCTGCCAGAAGAGTGTCAGTGGGGATTGAAGAAAAGGGAAGGAGGAATGCGATTGAAAAAAGAGAAGCACTCAGGATGAGGGCGGAATCCGAGAGTATTATCGCAAGGATAGACAGGGCTCTTGTCTACAGCGGGATCAAAAGGAGATTCCCCATGCTCTATGCGGAGCTGTTCATCGCGGGGCTCAGCATCTGCTCTGCCGCGATACTTATGATCATCGGGGCGGGAGCGGGACTTGCTGCAGGCGCGATATGTGTCCTTATCTTTCTTGCATCCGTATATGTATGTATCAGATGCATGGAGATATCCGCTCTTAAAAGGACAGGTGAGGACATGCCAAGGCTCTTGGATCTTCTGGGATCCTTTGCGGCATCGGGGGCGGTCTGCTCCAATATCTTCGGACAGATCAGTATCTATATGAACGAGCCCTTAAGGTCTGCATTCGAGGATTTTGAAGCTGAGGGGAGGATGAGCGGGGATATCCGGATGGCCCTTCTTTCACTGGCTGACCGTATAGAGCATCCGCAGTTCAAGCAGCTTATACGGAATATGGAGATAACATCAAGGCACAGTGAGGATATAGAGGGGCTTGTGAATGACACAAGGAGAAGCCTCAGGGACTATATCAGGGAATCCTCGGACAGAAAGACCATGCTCAGGGAATCTGCCATCAATATGGGGCTTTTGATGCTCATGAGCTATGTGGTGCTGGTCATAACGGCGGGGCTTTCAGATACGGATGCCATGACAGTACTTACCGGGACCATACCCGGCAAAGTGACCATAGGCGTGATGTCCGCGGTCCTTCTGATGTATTTCGGACAGGCGGCGTCACTGTATAAGTGAGGTGTGTATGAATACAGGAGAATACTACAGGTGCCTGGCGACGGGGGCGAGTCTTGTATGCGGAGTGCTTGCGGGAAGCATGACATATATGGTGCTTGCCCCCGGAAAGGCTGTGATGATACGCAGTGCGGAATTTGCAGGCATGATACGTAAGAAGCAAAAGAGCAGCACTCTTTACATCAGGATGGATGAGTGGCTGAGAAAAAACGGCGCCGCATATCACATCGGAAAGTCCATGGAACCCGGACGGTTTGTAACTGTCTGTACGGTGATGGGCATGGCGGGATTTCTGGCAGGACTGAGTATATCGGGAGCAGCCGCGGTTATCATGGCTCTGGTGCTGGCGGCTCTTCTTCCCATATGCGTGCCGGTGCTCAACAGATCCGATAACATGGCGATGCTGCCTGATATAAGACTTATCTACCATTCCATCGGAGTGCAGATAAAAAGCGGTGTGTATGTTACCGATGCACTTGCAGAGTGTTCGTCATCCGTAAGGAGCAGGAGACTTCGTGATGCACTGTCAGCATTCTATGCCGACGTGATAATGAAATCGGATATATATGCATCCCTTGAAAAATTCAGGGCGTCCTTTGACGACAGGTATATAGATTCACTGTGCATCACGGTGGTGCAGGCCATGGAATCGGGACAGGCGCTGGAGCTATTGTCGGATATCGCCGAACAGGTCAAGGACATGGAGGGCGAAGTGTTCGAATCGAGAAAGGCAAGGCTCGACAGGCTTCTTACCCTGAGTCAGCTGCTGCTATTAGGTTCAGTGCTTGCCACTGCGCTTTACACCTGTGTCATCTACATGATGAGCAGGGCAGTGGGTTTCAGGGGATTCTGAAGGTTGCTCCGGTTAGGAACAGCCGGGGGAATGGTTAACTGCGCGGTCCGTCTGAATGGATGCGCGTACGACCGTAACAGACCCAGAATACGAAAAGAATAACAAAAAGGAGGATAAGAACATGAAGGTTGTTGTGAGCAAAAAGTCATTTGGAGGACCTGATATGAGAACGAATAACAATACTGAAGAACTTAAGGAGGGAAATGAAGGTATGGGTAAAACAGGTATGGGAAATATATTCGAAAGAGTCGGAAGACTTGCCATGAACAGGGAGGAGGGGCTGGACGGGATACTCGTCACCATAGGACTGTGCATCATAGCTCTACTGCTCTGTGTGGTGATGAGGGACTCTCTTACGGAGTTCATACAGACCATAGTATCGGAGATGACAAACAGTGCCAAGAATATCCTGGCAACAGCGGGAACACTGGTCATTCCCGGAGTAACCCTATGAATAACCCTGCTCCTGCTGACATGAATGTATCTGCGACTGTGGTAAACTGCATCAGCCGTGAAAGAGATGATCATGGTATCACCGGATGTAACACCGCAGATTGCGGGGCAGGCAGAGTATCGGAGGGAAGTGTCGGTGATGTGATGCCCATGTGCATATTCGTCATCTGCATCGCATTTGTCATGATCACATTCTCAGACTGTGTAAGGCTCATCGGGGTTAAGACTGCAGTGTCCCAGATATCCAGGCAGTACATCTTAAGAATGGAGACATACGGATATCTGACCTCCGGTGACCGCGACAGGATGGTGGATGCACTCACGGAAGCAGGGCTTAAGGATATTACACTTGGAGGTACGGATACTGCCGAGGTGGGATACGGTAATGAGATAGTGCTTGAGATAACGGGACATACGGAGGACGGTTATGAGATCAGGGAATTCAGGACATCCACGGCCAAGTACTGACAGGGTGAAAATGATGCTCCGGTCATGCATCGCTTCCCGAAGCCCCGGTCAGGCTGAATACGTTCTCGGTATGTATGCCCTGATCCTTGTGATGGTCCTGGCACTGGCAAGTCTTAACATAATGCAGTACAAGGCGGATTCCGATATTGCGGAGGATGCCCTGGCTGCATCATGCCTTGCCGCTCTTGATATAGATCCTTACAGATATGGGACCGACCACAGACTTGTCATAAACGATCCCTTATCTGCAAGGGGGATATTCGAGGAAGCGCTCAGGAAGAATATGAACCTGAATGCCTTCTATGAACCTGTTACCGCAGGGGACTATTACATAAGCGGAAGGGTTACGGTGGATGATTTCAGGATATATCTGACGGAAGGAGACCGGGTCAGGGAGTTCAGGGTCGGTGAATATGGGGTTACGGAGAGCACCGGCATATACGGCGAGATGAGGACACCTTCCGGAAGCGTGGTAAGATCTGCCGGAGCCTATGCCAGGATTTCGTTCGATACATCCGGAATGTTCGGTATTAAGGTTCGGGCATGCAAGGAGGCCTATGCCGAAATGCTGTCCGATCCGGACAGACTTTCACATGATTGAAGAAGAGGAAAATATGAAGAGAGATAAGAATAATATACAAAAGGCGAATGTGCAAAGGGCGGGCGTTCGCAAGACAGGATACGGTCTGTTTGCAGCCTCCCTCGTAATGGCAGCAGGCGTCTTTGCGGTAATGACTTATATGCAGCGCATGGCTCTTGCCGATTTCGAAAAAAGAGATATCTATGTGGCTGCCGCGGAGATTCCCAGAGGTACCGTGATAGATATGGATAATGCTGGCGATTATATGATCATAAAAAGCGTGGATGCCGGATGCATCCCGGCAGATGCTCTGTGTGATCCGGGTGATATAGCAGGGCTGTCTCCGCTGATAGACATAAGTGAGGGTACGCTTCTTACAGGATCAATGTTTGCTTCGGCAGAATCCGTCACTCTTGGAATGAAGTCACCGGTGCTTGCGGGCTTTAAGGCAGATGACCTGTCCAAGGCAGTGAGCGGAGTGCTCAGGGCAGGGGACCGCATAGATATCTATACAACCGATCCGGAAAGCGGGGAGGGGAAGCTTCTGTGCAGTGATGTGTATGTTGAGAGAGGATACGATGCCTCGGGTAATGTCATCTGTGATGCTACCGCTGCAGTGATGTTCAATATCTATCTTGAATCCTCACAGGCAGAGGGCTTTTATGAAGGCCTTAAGACAGGAAGCCTGTATGTGGTCAGAAGATGCTGAGCGTATGCTGGGTACACCCGGGTCCGGCATCCGGCACACTCATATGCCTTGCAGGATTTATTATGTGTCTCCTTGCCGCATCACTGTGGGATATAAGATCGCATTCGGTGCCGGACCTTATATGGTGGATCGCAGCTCTTGATATAGGGCTGCTCATTTGCATGCGTTATGGCCCGGGTGATGTACGGTCGGGATATTCAGTCATGACTGCATCCGGCCTAATGATCGAGGCACTATTTGTCATCTTCATACAGGAAAGGGTGATGAGCAGGTATTACGGCAGGGCGGACAGCCATGCCTTTTCCTGCTGCGCCCTGTTTTTTTCCGCATGCGGCAGTTGCCTTGAAGCACACATCATCCATATGAGCATGTCGCTGATACTGCTTACCCTGGTGCAAATCTTTAGGAAGAATATATCAAAGGGTATAAAACTGAAAGTCAGTGTGCCGTTTATACCATATATCTCAGTTTCTTTTGTTGTAACGGTTCTACTGTATACAAATGGTCTGTATCCACGATAATGTGGTTACAGATCATTTTTTATGGTAAAATAACTCTGTATTTGTCTAAGTACCAAGATGGTTATATTCACAGTTATCGGTTGAAGCATGCACTGATCTGAATTCATGACGGTGCTGCAGTTCTTCGGGGAGGGCTGCCATATGACAATATCCTGTGTAATGATCGTTAAGAACGAAGAGAATATCCTGGCCAGATGCCTTGACAGTATCAGTGATCTCATGGATGAGATAGTGATCGTTGATACCGGGTCGATGGATGCGACTAAGGAGATAGCCGCAAGATACACGGACAAGATCTACGATTTTACGTGGACCGGTAATTTTTCCGATGCAAGGAACTTCGCTTTTTCCAAGGCAACCATGGATTATATCTATTCTGCAGATGCGGATGAGGTGCTGGATGAAGCCAACCATATAAAGTTCATGGCTCTGAAGACCATGCTGCCTGACGATGTGGAGATAGTGCAGATGCGTTACGGCAATCAGCTGCAGCATTCCACCGTCTATAATTTCGACGAAGAGCTCCGTCCCAAGATGTTCAAGCGTCTGAGACAGTTCGTGTGGCAGGATCCGGTCCATGAGATGATAAGGCTCGATCCCGTTATATATGACAGTGATATAGTCATCACCCATATGCCGGAGGCTAATCACGGACACAGGGATCTTGAGATATTCTCCAAGGCAACTGCCGGCGGAGGAAAGCTCAGCAAGAGACTTTATGATATGTATGTCAGAGAACTCTTTATGGTGGGAACCGAGGATGATTTCAGGAATTCCCTCCCATACTTCGTGGCGTGTGCTGCAGATGTGGAGATGGACCCTGACTGTGTCAATAAGGCATGTCTTGTTATATCCCATATAGCAAGGATCCACGGCGATATAGTGATGTTCTTCAAGTACATAACCAAGCTGATGGCAAGTGATCCGTCATCCGAGGTCTGTATTGAACTCGGCTTGTTCTATGAGAGGATACAGGATTTTGAAGAGGCAGCCATATGGTTTTATAATGCCGCCTTTGAAACCGTTCCTTCGGTCGTGATCACATCCTCGGGCAGGGATGCTGCAGAGGGACTTGTAAGAGTTTATGATGCGATGGGCATGCCCGAGGTGGGCAGGCAGTTCGCGGAAGATATAGCACAAAAGATATAGAGGCGTAAAAATGAACTGGGAATCAAATGTCAGAAAAGTAGTACCCTATGTTCCGGGAGAACAGCCTTCCGGAAAAGTGATCAAGCTCAATACCAATGAGAATCCTTATCCCCCCGCTCCCGGTGTGGAGAAGGTGCTTAAAAGCTACGATGTATCCCTTTTGAGAAAATATCCCGAGCCTGACTGCAGAAGTCTAGTAACGGTACTTGCGGACAGGTATAAAGTAAAGCCCTCGCAGGTTTTTGTCGGTGTTGGTTCCGATGATGTTCTTGCGATGGCTTTTCTTACTTTTTTCAACTCGGATAAGAAGATACTTTTTCCGGATGTAACGTATTCATTCTATGATGTATGGGCGTCGCTTTTCGGTATTCCCTTTGAGCAGATACCGCTGGACGATGACTTTAATATAGTTCCTTCGGATTATGAGAAGGAAAACGGCGGAGTGGTCATTGCCAATCCCAATGCTCCCACCGGTGTGTTCATGGGACTTGACGGTATCAGGAAGATCCTTGAAGCAAACCGTGATGTTGTATGTATCGTGGATGAAGCATATGTGGATTTCGGAGCAGAGAGTGCTCTTTCTCTTCTTGATGAATATGATAATCTTCTGGTCATCCAGACCTTCAGCAAGTCCAGATCCATGGCAGGAATGCGCATAGGCTTTGCCATCGGAAGCGAGACCATGATAAAGTACCTGAATGATGTGAAGTATTCCTTCAATTCCTATACCATGAATTCCATCACACTTGCAGCAGGGATTGAGGCTGTTAAGGATGAAGAGTATTTCAAGGCTTCCTGTGAAAAGATAATCCGCACCAGGGAAAAGCTTAAGGCTGATCTTAAGGCTCTCGGATTTGAATTCGGTGATTCCATGACCAATTTCATCTTCGCAAAGCATGCATCCGTTCCTGCGGAGCATATATTCACGGAACTGAAGAAGAGGGATATCTACGTCAGATACTGGAATAAACCCCGCATAAGTGAGCATCTCAGGATCACTGTGGGAACTGATGAGGAATGTGACATTCTTGTCAGAAACCTGAAGGAGATCATAGATCAGGCATAAAATAAGTTTTTAAGGAGATTTTTTAATGGGTTCTTTGGCAAGAAGCATAGCGCAGGCATTTGTAAAAAACACAATGACTCAGTATTTCGGGTGTTTTATCATATCCATGATCCCTCTCATCGAACTCAGGGGTGCTATTCCCATAGCATACTGGTTCCGCGGGATGAATCCCGAGGGATTCAACATCGTTATCGGTTATGTGATCATAGCTATAGGCAATATGCTCCCAGTACCGATCATCTTCTTTTTCGCAAGAAAGGTGCTGGAGTGGGGAAAGGATAAACCTGTCATCGGTAAGTTCTTCACCTTCTGTCTTGAAAAGGGGCATAAGGGAGGACAGAAGCTCCAGTCCAAAGCGGGACGCGGACTTTTTGTAGCACTTCTTCTCTTTGTGGGAATACCTCTTCCCGGAACAGGTGCATGGACAGGTACTCTTGCAGCATCCCTTCTTGATATGAAGTTCAAAGAGAGCATCACAGCCATCATGCTTGGTGTTGCTCTTGCCGGAGTGATAATGGGAGTCGGATCGGCTCTTGTCTCAAGTGCGATCTTCTGAACATAGTTATATCCCGGATAAATGTGATGGATCCTAATACACATGAGACAAATTCATATCAGGCATTTGCGGATGTCTATGATGAGCTGATGAGCGATGTGCCCTATGACAGCTGGACCGAGAGGATAGACAGGGATATCAGGAAATACGGCATCAGCAAAACAGTGACAGCGGACGTGCCTGACCCTGAGAGCGAAGAGTCTTTGCTTGAAAGTGAGAGGAACCTTGTTGCGGATCTCGGATGCGGAACAGGTATCATTACAAGAAAACTTCACGATCTCGGATATGATGTCTTCGGTATAGACAATTCGCCGGAGATGCTTACAAGGGCATTTGATTCCGATGAAGGCAGAGGGATCATGTACCTTAACCAGGACATGAGGGAGCTGGATCTGTATTCCACCATCGGAACTGCGGTATGTATCTGTGACAGTCTGAATTACCTGACGGAGGATGAGGATCTTGAGGATGCATTTGCAGGGATCTCGAAGTTCCTGTATCCGGGCGGTCTGTTTATATTTGACTGCAATACCTCCTACAAGTACAGGGAGGTTATAGGTGAATCAACAATAGCCGAGGCAGGGGATGATGTATCCTTCATCTGGGAAAATTTTTACGATGAAGAGGAGAACATCAACGAGTATGATCTTACTCTTTTCATAAAGCAAAGAGACGGATCCTATGAACGCGCCGATGAGACCCACTTTCAGAGGGGCATCGAAACGGGCGACATAGAAAGACTTGCAGGGACCTGCGGGTTTGAGATCGTAAGCATCCTCGATTCGGATACCGAAGAGGAAGTGACGGATAAAACCGAGAGGATCTACGCGGTCCTCAGGAAAAAGAAAGATTAGTTCCATAAAGGAACAGGACATATAATGGATCAGACAACTTCAAAAGACTATATAGTAACTTGCACCACCAGGAATATGTGTGAGGAGTCCAGAAGACTTCACAACACAAGTCCCGTCATGAGCGCAGCTCTCGGAAGAACCCTTACCGCAGCTGCAATGATGAGCATCATGATGAAGGGTGATAATGACAAGCTCACCATTCAGATCAAATCGGACGGACCATCCGGAGGTCTTACGGTATGTGCAGATTCCCACGGCAATGTAAAGGGATATACTCCGGTTCCCGATGTGATACTCCCTGCTAAGAGCAACGGTCATCTGAATGTCTCGGGAGCAATAGGAAACGGTGATCTGATAGTGGTCAAGGACCTTGGACTCAAGGAACCCTATGTGGGAAGGATCGTACTTCAGACAGGCGAGATAGCTGAGGATATGACGTACTATTTTGCTGCATCGGAACAGACACCTTCTTCCGTGGGACTCGGAGTTCTGATGAACATGGATAATACCGTCAGATGCTCGGGAGGATTTATCATACAGCTGATGCCCGATGCATCGGATGATGACATCAGTGTCATAGAAAATAATCTGAAGAGCCTTAAGAGTGTTACGGAGATGCTGGATGCCGGCATGACACCTGAGGATATGCTGGGTGAGGTGCTTAAAGGGCTCGATGTGAGATTTAATGAAAGGTACGACACCGCATATAAGTGCGACTGCTCTGAGGAAAGAGTAGAGAAGGCACTTATAAGCCTCGGTGAAAAGGAGATCGTCTCCCTGATCAACGAGAATAAGGATGCTGAGATCCACTGTGACTTCTGTGAAAAGGATTACATATTCGGACCGGACCGTCTTAAGGAGATACTGAAGAAGAGCAGGGCCCTGTCGCAGTAGAAGATGTTTTTACAGATCCGAAGCGTCAGAGCGGATCGTGCTGACACTGAAGATGTGGAAATATAAGGACATAGAACACCTGCATTTAGTGAATTGATGCAGGTGAACAAGAAGGAGAACAATATGGTAAAAGCAAATGACAATTATCTCAAACTTCCCGGAAGCTATCTCTTTTCCACGATAGGGAAAAAGGTAAGGGAATACAGCGCGGCAAATCCTGATGCTAAGATCATCAGACTCGGCATCGGCGACGTGACCCAGCCCCTTGCACCCGCTATAATCGATGCACTTCACAAGGCTGTTGACGAGATGGCTGACAAGGACACCTTCAGGGGATATGCTCCCGACCTTGGATATGAGTTCCTGAGAAATGTGATTGCTGATACCGATTACAAGGCAAGAGGCTGTGATATCTCAGCTGATGAGATCTTCGTTTCCGACGGTGCAAAGTCAGACTGTGCCAACATTCAGGAGATCTTCTCAACAGACAATAAGATCGCGGTATGCGACCCTGTATATCCCGTGTATGTGGATTCCAACGTAATGGCAGGAAGAACCGGAACCTACGATCCTAAGACTGAGGTATGGTCAGATGTTATCTACATGCCCTGCCTTGAAGAGAACGGATTTGCTCCCGAGCTTCCGAAGGAGACTCCCGATCTTATCTATCTGTGCTATCCCAATAATCCCACCGGTTCTGCGATCACCAAGGACCAGCTTCAGAAGTGGGTTGACTATGCCAATAAGGTCGGTGCCATCATCCTCTACGATGCTGCATATGAAGCATATATCTCCGAGGAAAATATCCCTCACTCCATCTTCGAGTGTGACGGAGCAAGAACCTGTGCCATCGAGTTCAGATCATTTTCCAAGAATGCGGGATTTACCGGTGTGAGACTTGGATTCACCGTTATCCCCAAGGATCTTAAGGCAGGAGATACACCTCTTCATCCTCTCTGGGCAAGACGTCACGGCACCAAGTATAACGGAGCACCCTACATCATCCAGAGAGCCGGTGAGGCTGTTTATTCCGAGGAAGGAAAGCAGCAGCTAAAGGCACAGGTTGCATATTACATGAACAACGCCAAGGTCATCTATCAGGGACTTAAGGATGCCGGCTATGATGTATCCGGAGGAGTCAATGCTCCTTATATCTGGCTTAAGGCACCCAATAACATGACCAGCTGGGAATTCTTCGATTTCCTTCTTGATAAGGCTCATGTTGTGGGAACTCCCGGATCAGGCTTTGGTCCCAGCGGAGAGCACTTCTTCAGACTTACCGCATTCGGCAGCTACGAGAATACTCTCGAGGCTATTGAAAGAATCAAGAAACTGTGATATAGTTCTCACCACGACAGGGTGACGGACAGCCGCCCGGAGCGTATATCACAGGCAAAATCATCAAATAAGGAGACTAATGTCTTTTCAGTGCGAAGAGACATTGGTCTCTTTTTTTATCCGGAAAAGGAGGCGGAGTATTGAACAGGATAGCATTAAAAAAGAGATTGTTTGAAAAGAGAGCATTAGAAAGCAGATCATTGGAAAGGAGATCATGTAAGAAGAAGTTATGCGTCATGGTGTTCTTTATCCTGGCGCTCGTGTCGGTCATGGTATGCGGCATTGATGCTGAAGCTGAGGGGATAGCCGCAGAGCTTCCTTCTGCAGACAGTGTTCTGCAAAGCTATCATGATAATCCATATCTTCGTTTTTACGAGGGTAACGAAGGCTCTGCATGGACGACCATTCATCCCGGGGGATATGCGGTTACGGGGAAAGGTACATATATCTATACGGGAGCGCAGAGCATATACAGGGGTGAGGAAGGCATGATAGTTGTGCCTTCCGGAGTTGTGACAAGGAGACAGATAGCAGGAGAACTGCTTCCGGGACACCATTATTATGCCGCGCCCATAACAGACTCGGTAATACCTGTGGGCAGATGGGTGCTTGAACATAATGATGCAAGATGTGTGCACGGTCCCTTTGATGCCTGCAGCTCATATGAGTATTACGGGATAAACGGACTGTCCAATGTAAAATGCGGTGAGCCGTATGATTCGGGATGGATAGCATATTGCGGCGACTGCGGGGCACCTCTTACGGGATTCGTCTACACCTGTGCGGACTGTGTATCGAGGATAGGATATATCTTCGCGGGTTCCGGAACGTTTTCCTACAGATATCCCGCAGAGTATCTTTTCATATGTCCTGTCAATGGGGACAATCTGGAAAATGATCACTGTCTCCGCAGTCATATGTGCAGGTGCTTTATATCATGCAACCGTTATAACGTGATATATAACGGAAACGGTGCACAGTCGGGAGTGATGGATCCTACGGTGTTCTATTACGGCGGCGAGGATGTGTATGAAGGTGAGCCTGTGGTACGGGAGGAGTTCCTCAGGGAGAATGCATTTATCAGGCCGGGATACATATTCTGCGGATGGAGTGATACCCCGGAGGGACAAGTAGTATTTTCCGACAGGGCTTCATGCAGCAGCCTGGAAAGTTATTTTGTATCGCTTCATGCGTCGGGGGACGGCTCTGATGACAGCAGTGTCATTTTATATGCAGTGTGGAAGAAGAGCGAATCGGTGCTGCAGATATCCGGAGGTGATTTTAAGGGAAATGCCGGAGCGTATAACGGAGTGGCCTCCGGAGTTTTTTCCGAAGGACTTAACCTGTTTGAAAAGGGATATATGTATGAAACAGTGGTATCTGCAGCTGATCTGGAAGCTCCTGAGGGCTTTGCCGTCAGGCTTAATGCCATGCAGGGTACCTCTGTGGGTACGGTTTATGCTGAGTGTGAACTTACGGGATGGAGGCTTGAAAGCGATGATCCGGAAGCAGTCCTGGTCTCATACGGCGATGCCCTGAATATAAAGCTTGAAGGCAGCATCTCCGGAAGCATAAGGAGCATATCGTCGGACGGAAGCTTTATCTACAGGCATTCATCCGTGATAAAGGGAAATAGGGATCTGGTAACTGCACTGTGGAGGAGTACATCGGTGATACTTCCGGGAGCGGAGTGCCCGGGGATGATATTTGAAGGATGGTATACGGACCCTGACATGAAGGAGGAGCATTTTGCAGGGGGTGAAGGTGATCTGTATTTCCCTGAACGTGATACGGATCTGTATGCTTTCTTCAGGGGGATAGAGCTTGTTGCAACGCCTGATTATATGGGCGATGAGAGCTTTGGACTTCTCAGGTACAACGGATATGCATCGCTGAGCGTTCCTGATGTCCCCGGAAAGGATGTGTTCAGATATTATATCTCTCCGGATGTCATGCCTTACGACTTCAGTGAATGCGGAGCGGAGACGGAAGAGCATGAAGAAGGCGGGAGTGAAAGAACCTACTTGGGGCAGGGAGAAATCTCGTATTTTACGGCAGACAGAGCCGGAATATATGAGATGGAAATATGGGGTGCCTGCGGTGCATCCTATGGAGAATATGCCGGCGAAAAGGGGGAGTATTCCCGCTGCAGTTTTTTCCTGAAGGAAGGAGATGTTGTCGGTGTTTACACCGGGCTTCCGGGAGTATATGGATCCGGGCAGGACGGCATAGTATGTAATGGCGGTGAAGGCTCATATATAACCATAAACGGAAATGTTGTAATGGCCGCATCCGGAGGAAGCGGGGCATCGTATAACCTTCATGTTTCGGACAGGTATGAGTATACGGGAAATGTACAGATCTATACCGCCGAAGCAGAGGGCGATTACTCGCTGGAAGTATGGGGAGCGGGCGGCACGAGAGCAGGTGACGGAAGGAGCGGTCCCGGAAGCGGCGGATACGCAGCCGGCACGGTTCATCTTGTTGAAGGCAGCACAATTTATATCTGCGTCGGAGGAACAGGCGGTTATAACGGAGGAGCATCCGGAGGAAGCAACAGGTATGGTTCGAGAGGCGGAAACGGCGGCGGTGCCACGCATATAGCATCTGCTGCGGGAACACTTGCGTTACTTTCCGGAAACAGGGACAGCGTGTACATTGTTGCCGGCGGAGGTGGCGGAGCAGGAGGCTCGCAGTCATCTGCAGGAAACGGCGGGGGCGCTGTCGGAGGAACCGGAATATCGCCATGGCCGGGAGGACAGGGAAGCGCTTCGGGTGGAAGTCAGTCAGGACCCGGAGGCGGAGGATCCGGCAGGGGAGGATTCGGATACGGAGGAAGCGGACGGTCCGTTTCGGACGGTGATTACCCCTATAACATGAACGGCGGCGGAGGCGGCGGCTGGTACGGCGGAGGCGGCGGTACCGTTACGGGCGAATCTTACGGATGCGGAGGCGGCGGAGGAAGCGGCTATATAGGCGGAGTTGAAAACGGAATGCTGAGAAGCGGCGGCAATTCAGGTAACGGATATGCTGTCATCAGCTGTGATATCAGTATCGACGGCCTGGATGCGGTTGGAATGGATACGGTATTTTCTCCGGGTGAACTGGTATACGGAGATCATATGATCGTCAGTCATTCCGAATGCATCTATCCCGATGAGGACACTGATGGAGCGGGATTTTGCAGGATAAAAGAGCCTGATGCATCATATCACGGTTCATCATCGTATCTTGTATATTCACCGGATACCGAGGCTCCGGATGCTGTAAGCGGTATAGAGATAAAGTATGATGCCGCAAGCAGGAGTGCAGACATTTTATGGGATATGCCAAGGGATAACGGAACTGTATATGCGTATATGGCAAGAGCATACAGCATGCGGGATATCATTTCAGGTAATTACGATCATGCACAGAGCGGGATAAGAAAGCTGTGCATTGCAACCGGAGTATACCGTTACTTTTATGTTATAGATGACCATCCATCGTTAGATGCAGGGTATGTGCTGGATAACGGAAACGGACTTGATACGGCCTGGACGTCTGTCTCGGGAAGCGCGGCTGATGCGGATTTTGCATCCTGGTACGATGCTGCAGATCAGGAGATGAAGGTATGCCATGGAGTACGGATCATACCTGATGGAAGCGACCGCTATATCCATATTGTAAGCGTGGACAGAGCGGGGAATGTGAGTCCTGTGTTCGATGCTGCGGTGGATGGCAATAATGTGTTCATTGAATATCCCCTGGTCACAGAGAGGATAGGGGTAAGAGCTTCGGATGGAGTGTATGCATCACCTGATAATGCGGATACTTATTATGTCAGGGCTGACGGAATGACTCCTGTATCTCTTGAGTTCTCCGCATATATAGATGGATTTGCAAGAGATACATATCAGATAGGCAGTGCGTATTTTCACAGCTCACGAAGTGAGTATGCGGAGGTGAGAACGGACAACACCCCAAGGGATGAATATGAAAGCATACCGGCGATACTTTCGGTGCAGAGAACATCCGGTTTTCCCTTTGTTCCGGTATCGTGCGTCGATGTATCGAGAACGGAACACGGACGAAGACTTGTTCTTACCGAAAGCTTTACTGTCCTTAGTGATGGTGGATCATATCTGTATCCTTCCGCATCGGCTCTTGCTGAAAACGGTGACATGATAAGGAGCGATACGGGAATGGACATCCTGAACGGGATCAGGCTGATCGGAGACGGGATGGGACCGGAATGCCTTGTGAGCATAAACGGCGGAGCGTATACGGATCTGCCCGTAAGCAATATTTCCAATATCACAGCTGAAAATGCCATCGACAGACGCAGGGGCAATGTGCTGGTGGATCTGTATGTCAGGGATGAGGGTGCCGGTCTTAAGGGCGGCTTCAGGGTGAAGATAGTGAATACGGATAACGGTCTCGAAGAGGAATATGAAAGCAAGGGAGATCACTTTACCATTGAACTTAGGGTTGATCCTGAAAGCACTGAACCCGTATTTGAGAACATGCTCTTTAACGGAAGGTTCGTCATCTCCGTTTACTCCGAAGACAATGTGGGTAATAAAGGATATGACAGTTCAGAGCATATAACGGAGCTTGATATAAACGGCAGGATATGCAGATGCCTGGATGATGTGACGGGGCCTCTTACGGATGATCTTGGAAATGCCGTCATTAAGAGGGGCGAGAGCGGATATGTGCTTTCATATGTATGGGGCTATCCTGATGCCGTGCTTGTATCGTTTGAAGACGAGAGACTGAGCGGGTATGATGTGCTGTATGTGACAGGCGACAGGCTGCCGGATGTAGCGGGATCTTTTTCCGGCACGGTGGTATATGCGGAGGCGCCGGATCAGATCCTTGAGGGAAGGACTGATTTTACCGTGCCTCTTGAATATGACGGAAGTGTCATAAATGTGCGTATAACGGCATACAGGGGAAATGAAAGTCTGTCATGGGAAACTGAATGCGGGATCGTATCCGGCGGATCTGTGCTTGATGAGCTTATAACTGTTTTAAGATAGTTGACCTTCGCCTATGCTAACTCTATAATCTTTGGTATAGGAAAAAACGGAGGATATTGTTGTGAAGAAGATGTTCAGACAGACCTTTTTTATCATCGCAGTGCTTGCTGCTGCGCTGTTTATGCCCTTTCAGACCAAGGCGGCACCCGGAGCGGTTCCGGGAACCATTTTTCCCGGATATCTGAATCCGGAACCGGAGACCCTTGTATCGACACAGACAACATTTATAAACGGCATGTTTTTCACTGTTGACTGTTATCATGACAGGATCATTTATAATGACAGCTGCGATCCTTCACTTCCGCTGATGCAGTGGAAGGTTATGGCCGATGATCTTAATAAGCCTCACAGTATATGTTCGGACGGACTGATCTATATGGTTGTTGATACCGATAATAACAGGGTAGTTACCTACACAAGACTTATTACCGGTGAGTTCATGGAGCTGCAGAGTTTTGAAGGCGTCGGAATAAGACCCCATTACTGTGTATATGATGCAGCTACCGCATCCTTTTATGTATGGAGCTCATACACCGGAGAGATGTATATATACAAGCGCACTTCGGGATTTTCCGTAAAGCTTTCATCCGTTAAAAAGCTTCCGATTCTGTACGGTATATACACAAGGTCATTTACCATAGACGGCAATAACATCATACTGTGCAGTCAGGGTGCCGGCGGACTGATAGTTGTGAACAAGAGGACCTTCAAGATCGTTGCCGCATATCAGGTGACTGACGAACTCGGAGGAGTGGTACAGGTAGCGCATGTTGGGAACCATTATTATCTGACTACCTCATCCGACAGATTCGGTAACCAGAACATGGCCAAAACGGTAAGAAGCGACAGTCTCGCCGGATTTACCAACAGTGCATTCTATACGGATGTTACTGCTGAACTCGGAGGTGTCTCCGGTATCCAGGTTCCGTATTACATGACTGATGTTAATGGGATTTATTTTGTAAGATTCATGGGCGTGGGAGGATATCCGGACTGCGGATCCTGGTTTACAGAGGATATGTTCGGAAATATCATCCTCGGAGGAAAGACTTATTGATCAGTCCTTCTCCGGAACGATATGAACCACTCCGATAGTACCGGAAAATGCGGGAGAGAAGATATGTTCTGTGAGGCCGTCCCTGATCTCACCTTCCCACTCGGCGTGAAGATGTCCTGCGAGGACATAGGCACAGTTGGAATCCTCTGAATAGATCATATCCAGATATTTCCACATGTCGCTGTCCGGATTGTAATTCTCGCTGTCAGGACTCCAGTAATAGATCTTATTGCGGACAAGCATTGACAGCTCTTCCAGCGAAGGATCTGTCTGAGAGTAGTAGGGCACATGTGTTGCCGCAATAACAGGAATACCAAGGTTATAGATCCCGGTGAGGACTTTCATCTGTTCCTCGCCGGGTTTTTTGATGGAATTATTAACTCCGGCTATGATGAATTCTCCGAAATCGAGATATTTATGGGTATTGTCATCGCCGTCTATCCGTGCGTGCAGGTCGTGGGCTTTATAATCATCAAAGCCTGTGCTTCCGTCACTGTACCAGGTTCCGTAATCGTGGTCGGCACGGATGTAGAGGACCCTGTTGGATGGATATCTGAGCCTGTCAAGGCCCTCAGTGAGTATGTTCATGTTGGAAGTACTGCAGTAATCCAGCAGGTCTCCGCCGAATATCACGGCGTCAAAATCATTATAGTTAAGATAATCTATGATCTCGGGCCACAGGTCCATACCGTGAACACCGTCCGGTGTAACGGACAGAGTCTCATATCGTGAAAGTACTGTCTCAAGGCTGCCCTCGTACACATCACCTGCTTCGAAGTCGGAAATGATATGAACATCGGATACCCATGCTATGGTGTATTCCCTGGTGACACCAGGCAGCTTAATATATACATCCTCTTCGGTAAAGTTATAATCCGGCGCTTCATATGTTATCTGAACGGGCTCCGGATCTGTTACATTCTGAGGATCCTCCGGTTCGGTGACTTCAGTATTTCCCTGTTCCGCATTCTCATCTTCATCCGTTACAGACATGCCGGTATTAGAGACTTCTGTGGGAAACTGCGGTACGGCATTGGGATCCGGAAGCACGAAAAAGAGAATGATCCCTGCGATCGTGAGTACGAGAAGTATGGCAGAGAGGATTATGGTGATCTCTCTGTCGTGATCCTTTTTCCTGGAACCTGACTTAGCTGCGGGAGCTTTAGCAGGTGCAGGAGCGGGCTCTTGCCTGGGCTCGGGCACTCTGCTGATCGCGGGTGCCTCGGGTTTCTTACCCGTGCTCTTGGGAAGCTCAGGCTTCTTACCATTGCTGACAGGCATCTCAGGCTTCTTGCCTGTGCTCTTAGGTAGTTCAGGCTTCTTACCGTTGCTGACGGGCAGTTCGGGCTTTTTACCTGTGCTCTTGGGAAGCTCAGGCTTCTTACCGTTGCTGACGGGCAGTTCAGGTTTCTTGCCCGTGCTCTTGGGAAACTCGGGTTTCTTACCGTTGCTGACAGGCAGTTCGGGCTTTTTACCTGTGCTCTTTGGAAGTTCGGGTTTCCTGCCGTTGCTGTGGGAAGGCACAGGTTTCCTGCCTGTGCTAACGGGAACACCTGCATTTACTCCACGGGATGCGGGCTGTATTGTTTTATTGTTCTCCTGTACAGAAACAGCTCCGGCAGCCTGTGCTGCCGAAGCTGTTGTATCGCTTTTCTTTTTTTTCTTGGAAGACATTATCTGCTCACCCTGATGTTATCTCTGATCCAGGCTCTGGTCTCAGCTGTTGTTCCGTTTGTCGTGCTTACCTGGATGTCGGGATCGGCATCGGGACTTATATCGTTAAATGCCCAGAAATGGTTCAGATCTATATGGGTATCATCAGCCCTGGCATGGTCCATGATGATAATTATTCCCTGGTTCTCACCGATCTTCTCCATTATGGTATTGAATGCTTCTTCGTAAGGAGTGGCATCAACACCTGCTTTTTCTGCATAGTAGATGGCGTCGAAGAGAAGCTGGAGATTGTAATCTGTCTCGGGAAGGAGCTCATCGATGGTATCAAGTGCTTCCTCTGCGGTGATGCTCTTGTCCGCAAAACCGGTCTCAAGATGCTTTCTTGTAGCCCATGCAAGTGAATAGATATAGCGGAGTCTTAAGGGATCGTCAAGGTCATCCTCGTCGAAGAGTTCGGGGTTGCCGTTATCATCGAGGATCGAAGCGGCATCAGCCATTAGCTCCCATGCCTCGTCTCTGGACCAGTTTTCTCTGGATGAGATCTCATTGATGGCTTCAATGTATTTGGTCCTGTATGTATCTCTGAGAGAATCACGCTCTGCTGTGATCTTATCTACATCTGCATCAATTCCGGCGTCACTCAGCTGTTCAGCATATGATACAAGATTGTCATAGTACGTAAGAGACTGAATATACAGTCCGGAACTAACCTTTTGTCCATCAAGAAGGGATACGGAATACCTTACCTGCCATGCGTACTTGTCCAGTATATCGAGGGCATCGTCGGATACTTCTTCGGCCATGTCGTACTCGGAAGCAAGAGTGGTATATCCGTCAAGGGCTGCGGGATAGTAGCCGCTTACACCTTCGGATTCGCCGCCTGCCTTAACTGCTTCATCAATATCGTTCTTGATCTGCTCTATCTCCGCAAGCCTTGCTGCAATGACCTCGGGATCTTCTTCGGGTTCAGGGTCATCTACGGGCTCGGGATCAGTTTCTTCATCTTCATCACTGCTTCCGTTATTTTCATTGGAAGAAGTCTGTACTCCGGATCCCTGACCGCTGTTTCCTCTTGAGAGGAGACCTGTGCTCTTAAGGATGAGAAGGATCGCAACGATAAGAGCGATGATCACAAGTATGATTATGAAGATCAGACCCTTGGAATGTGACTTTTCGGTTTCGGGCTGTTCTTTTTCTGCAGGAGCAGGTGCGGGAGCTGAAGGTACGGAAGCCTGGGGCTTCTTTACAGGTGCTGCAGGAGCGGGAGTGCCTTCTGCATGTTCTGCAAATGACTTAACGGGTGAAGGTGAAGCACCTTCGCCAACGGGGGCTCCGCACTTGGTGCAGAATTTCATGCCGTCCTTTACTGCATGACCGCATCTGAGACATACTACCCCGGCTGCTTTTGCGGATTCTGCGGGCTTTTCGGGTGCAGGTGCGGCAGGAGCATCAGCCGGTTTTTCAGGTGCCTTGGCTGTATCGGTATCCGCAGGCTTTTCGGGAACTTTGGCATTTTCGGCTTCTGCAGGCTTATCTGTATTTGTCTGCTGAGGTGCATCCTGGATCCTGGCTCCGCATTTTATACAGAATTTGGAACCGTCGGTAATCTCAGCCTTACATTTAGGACATATCATGTAGCACATCCCCCTTTTAAGGTAATTAAGTGCCTGTGCACTTCGTATCATTAATATGCTTAATAATCCCCAATATTATATAACTTTACTTCCTGATTGTCGACATTTGACACTGCTCAGCCATATTTTGGTTGCATGACAGTGAGAAAAAACATATAATATTGAAATGTATGTGGGTGGACTTATGGTTGAAGTCAGTAATATTTGCAAATCTTACGGTAAAAAGGTCATCCTGAACGGAGTGAGTCTGAGCGCCCTGCCCGGGGAACAGATTGCACTGGTCGGGCGGAACGGCTGCGGTAAGAGTACCCTGATGCAGATCATGGCCGGACTTTTGAAAGCAGATTCAGGGACGGTTACATATTTTGGCAAAAGCCTTAAGCCCGGTTCAGGTTTTTCCCACACGGTAGGATATCTTCCCCAGGAGAATCCCCTCATAGAGGAATTGTCTGTAGCTGACAATATTTCTCTCTGGTCAGGGAAGAAGTGCAAAAAGGACGATCCTGCCGTTAAGATGTTCTTTCTGGAAGATATGCTCAGGGAACCTGTGTATAAGCTGTCCGGAGGTATGAAGAGAAGAGTTGCCATAGCATGTGCGTGTGTGCATATGCCGCCGGTGATGCTTATGGATGAGCCCACCGCAGCTCTTGACATATATTATCGGGCCGAGGTGCGGAAATGGATGAAGGAATACCGCGCCATGAACGGCATCATTATCACTGTTACGCATGATTCTGACGAAATGTCGGATTCTAGCAGGTGCCTTCTTATTGACGGCGGCACCATAAAAGTTTACGAGGAGGAAAAGAAAAATGCATTTTGATCCAAACACAGGAGAAAAGATCATGGATCCCGGTGATGAGATCCAGGCAGCTGCAAATACCGTGAATCAGGCAGCTGATCAGGCAGCAGCCCAGGCTGATGCTGCAGCAGCAAATCAGGCAGCGGCAGCACAAGCAGCAGCTCAGGCTCAGGCAGCACAGGCAGCAGCCCAGGCTCAGGCAGCGCAGGCAGCAGCCCAGGCTCAGGCAGCGCAGGCAGCAGCTCAGGCTCAGGCAGCACAGGCAGCAGCTCAGGCTCAGGCAGCACAGGCACAGGCTCAGTTCCAGCAGGCACAGCCCCAGTTCCAGCAGGCACAGCCCCAGTTCCAGCAGGCACAGCCTCAGTTCCAGCAGCCTCAGTTCCAGCAGGCTCCCGTTAATCCGGTTCCTGAGACCAAGGAGAAGAAGGGACTTCCCATCGGTGCCATCATCGGCATCATTGCAGCTGTAGCTGCAGTTATCGGTGTGGTTATCTTCTTTGTCAAGGGAGGGATCGGCGGTAAGGTAGGACTTCTCAATGTCTTCACCAGCGCTTACGAAGGAGAGTATCTTACTGAGTACACCAAGGATTTCCAGATCAAGCCCTTCGGCGATTTCACATATACTGTAAGTGGTGAGGTAGAGGATGTAGAGTTCTCTGTAGCTGTAGCAAATGCAGCTTCATCACACACCAGATCCATGTATGCAACCGTTACCTATTCAGGATTTACCGCTGATGCTACCGCATATATCGATGAGAAGAATATAAAGGCACAGGTTCCCGTCCTTGGAGATTATGTATTCCTTTATGATTACTCCAATGATAAGAATGACGGATACCTGATGGAGTTCCTTGACGAAGCAGATATGGATGTCAAGACCTTCAACGCTCTTATCGCTTTTGCCAACGACAATTCTTCCACAATGCAGAAGTTCTACGAGAAGACTCTCGATTATGCTAAGGATTGTGTAGTAGGCATTGATTTCAAGAAGACCGGCGAGAAAGAGACCTTTAAGGTAAACGGCAATGACGTTTCCTGCAAAGAGTATCAGGCAGTCATCACAGCTGAAGATGTTATCGGATGGATCGAAGGATATCAGAAGATCTGGGATGACTTCTATAAAGAGAACGCTAAGACCTTCGAGCCTTTCGAAGAACTGTCCGGTGAAGAGCTTGACCTTAGCGATGCTTTCGATGATATGATCGATGAAATTGAGGATTACTTCGAAGAGGATCTTATTGTTTCCGTATATGTAAAGGGCAAGATCACAGGCGCCATCAGACTTGAGTATGATGACAATATGATCGAGATCCTTTTCAAGGGCGGAGATTATCTTGCTCAGAACGTAGAAGTCAACTATGACGTTGATGGCGAAGACGGCACCATCCTTACAATCGAAGGCAAGACCAAGGGTGATGTACAGACCACCACTATCGAGGCTGAGGATGAGGAATTTGTACTCGAGTATTCATTCAACAGAAAGACCGGCGAACTCGAGATGGATATGGAAGAGTGGGGAAGAGAAGTGTACCACATAGAGTGCACATACACTGTTTCCAAGAGCGAGTGCAAGGTTGTATTTGATGAATTTGAAGTGTATGGCAGTGAAATGCCTTTCGATGCTCTTGAGGTTACAATGTCCAACAAGGCTGATATCCAGGAGCCTAAGAAGGGTACCACCTTTGATCTCGGAAATGTTGACGAGGACGAGCTTGAAGACTTCGCTGAAGAGGTTATGGATACCATCCAGGACAATGACGATATTATGGATATCATTGATGAGCTTGGACTTTACTATTACTTCTAAATCACACGGGATCTATCCCATAGATCTGTAAAACCGTTACCGCTATGAACTATTCTTTACAGTACATAAGAATAGAGTTCAAAAGAGCCATTCATGCTTTGCTTAGCGGTATGGTAACTCTTATAATAATCACTGCAATTACCGTAGGCTCTGCGGCAGCGTTATACACGCTGCTGCAGAGCCTTGGTGTTTCTGAACCTGTTAAGGTAGCGGTATCCGTGCCCGGTGACGGCTCCATGTCCAAAATGGCTATAAGATTTCTTGAGGGTATGGACTCCATAAGCGCGGTATGCGAGTTTGAACTGACAGATGAAGACGGAGCACGGAGAGGCGTGGTGGACGGAACATATGCTTCCGCCATAATACTTCCCGAGAATTTCTATGAAGGTGTTAACACAGGCATAAACCCTCCTGCTCTGATACTGCTGCCGGAGGATATGAGTGACGGAGTTAAGAGCTTTTCGGGACTTCTGGAGACTTCTGTATCCCTTGTGGATACTGTTGAGGGCGGTATATATGCTGTTACCGATGCCTACTATACCTATGGCATGAATGTGTCAAGGCAGGATATGGAGAACTATCTTACAGGGATAGCATTCGATACCCTGCTCGGACGTACGAAACTGTTTAGTGAAGACTTTGAGACTTCCCTTGATGTGGATGATCTTATCTCTTATTACACCGTGGGTGCGTGTCTCCTGATCGTGATGGTGACATGTACCGGATTCGGATATCTGTATTCCCGCAGAACACGCACAGTTGAATTTTCACTGAGAAGGAACGGGCTCGGCCCCGTTAAGACCGGCCTGATCCGTTTTGTGATGATGATGTTCCAGCTTGTAGTCATCACGGGACTCTTCGCCGCAATGGTCCGTATCGCTTCGTATTATCTTGAAAAAAATGATAATGAGATGCTTAAGCTTGCATCATCTTCACTGTCCGATGCCTGCAGCATTCTTATATCCCCGGTAAATGTTCTTCCTGTACTTTTCTGTATATGCGGTTTTGTCCATCTGGTCTACTCCCTTATGAAGGGCAGGGAGGATACAGGTCTTATTCTTCTGATCATGTTTATGATAATGCTGATAGTCGGAGGATGTATCGTTCCTTCCGTTTTTCTCCCTGAAAAGGCTGTTGCGGTAGGTGAACATCTTCCCGCTTATATATGGAGAGAGGATATGTTCTCCGGGGGAATGCTCAGGGAGCTTGTTATGGGAACGCTGTTCTTTGCGGGAGGGGAGGTTCTGTCATGGGTACATACATGATGAGATTCCTTCTCATGCTCAAGTCGAGACTGAAGAATCCCTTTACTTACATATGGGTATTTCTGCTTGCACTCTCACTGTATCTTGTGAGGGAATCGGTTGTTCCTCTTGAGCAGCCCTCTGAGGTGCTGATCCTTAATGAGGCCGGAGAATACGGTGACAGGGTCATGGATGTTCTGGAGGGCCGCGACAGTGACCACTCGGACTGCACATTTGCCTTCGCGGAGAGTGAGGAGTCGCTGCGGGAAATGGTGATGCGAGGACAGGCAAGATGCGGTTTTATCTTCCCTGAGGATATGGAGGAAAGGATCGCATCAGGTGATACCCGGTCCATGATAACCATGGTGACATCCACATTTTCCATAAAGAGTGCTGCAGTCAGGGAGACGGTTTTTGCCGCCCTGTTCCGCGTGATGAATGAGGATATAACCGTTAATGCCGCATCGGGCTTTTTCGATGATCCCGATACTGCGGGAGAGTATATCCGCGAGAGATATGAGTATCTTGTGGAAAGTGATGATGTGTTCGGGCTTGAATATGAGATGTTCAAACAGGAAAATGCGGGCGGCACAGGCTTTTTCAATGACAGATCGGATCCCGTAAGGGG